>CAJTOV010000207.1 GCA_910577765.1 uncultured Lachnospiraceae bacterium | reverse complement strand
GGCAGGTATGTGCGAGCCGGGGGTGGATTCGGAGGACATGCAGGCAAGGACCGCCGCCTTTGGTCTGGAGGCCTGCGGTTTTCAGTACCATGCCTACCCGGTGTGCTTCTGGGATATATACGGGGAAAAGGGACTGCCTCTGCGGACCACCATCAGTGAGATGGGGCCGGTGCTTCTGGCACGGCTAATGGATTTAAACAATACCCAGAGCGATATTCTGACCATTGTGTTCCGGATTGCAGACGATGAAGACCTTCTGCTTCTGGATACCAAGGACCTGCGGGCCATGCTGAATTATGTGGGGGAGAACAGCAGGGAGTACAGCGCCCGCTACGGCAATCTGCCCAGACAGAGTATCAATGCCATTCTGCGGAACCTGGTGGCCCTGGAAGAGCAGGGAGGGGATCAGTTCTTCGGGGAGCCGGCCCTGGACATCCACGACTGGTTCCGTATGGACGGAAACAGCCGGGGAATCATCAACATTCTCCACAGCGAAAGCCTGATCAGCAATCCCATGATGTACTCCACCTTCATGCTGTGGATGCTTTCGGAGCTTTTTGAGGTAATGCCTGAGGCCGGGGACTGTGCAAAGCCCAAGATGGTCTTCTTCTTCGATGAGGCCCACCTGCTGTTTAAGGGGGCGCCCAAGGCCCTGCTGTCCAAGATCGAACAGGTGGTCAAGCTGATCCGGTCCAAGGGGATCGGCGTGTATTTCATCACCCAGAGCCCCGGCGATATTCCGGATGAGGTTCTGGGGCAGCTGGGCAATAAGATCCAGCACGCGCTTCATGCCTATACCCCGGCGGACCAGCGGGCAGTCAAGGCTGCGGCAGATTCCTTCCGGGTGAACCCGGAGTTTGACACCCGAAAGGTGCTGACCCAGCTTGGCATCGGGGAAGCCCTGGTATCCTTCCTGGAGGAAGACGGTGTGCCTTCCGTGGTTAAGCGGGCCAGGATTCTGCCGCCCCAGAGCAAGATGGGGCCCATCGGTGAAGGCAGACGCCTGGCAGAGATTGAAGGGACCCCGCTGCATACCCGGTACGGGACCATGATTGACCGGGATTCTGCCTATGAGTTCTTCCAGAGAAAGATGGCGGCAGATGAAGAGGCGGCCCAAAAGGCCAAAGAGGAAGCCCAGCGCCTGAAGGAGGAAGAGAAGGCCCGGAAGGAAGCCGAGAAGGCAGCAGCAAAGGAAGAGGCCGCCAGATTAAAGGCTGAGGAACGGGAGCGCCAGGCTGCTGCCAACGCCAGGAAACGGGCCGTGGGAAGTGTGGCCAAGACCGCAGGCGGCACCATTGGCCGGGAAATCGGCAATGAGATCGGCAAGACCGTAGGCGGCAGCTTCGGCAAGCGTCTGGGAGGGAACCTGGGAGCCAGCATTGGCCGGGGAATCCTGGGCACCTTCTTCGGGAGATAGGCCCCATGGGAACCAATGTAGAAGGAACCCCAGGGGCCGGTCTGCCGCCGGAATTTACACAGCGGATGGAGAAGCTTCTGGGAGCCGGGTATGAGGCATTCCGGGAGAGCCTGTCAAGGGAACGGGTCCACGGGCTGCGGCTCAATACCTTAAAGGGAGACCAGGAGACCCTGGAGTCTGTGTGCAGCAGGTATTTCTCCCTGGCCCCGGTTCCCTGGTGCCGGGAAGGGTATTACTACCAGGCCTGGGAGAGACCGGGGCGCCATGCCTTTCATGAGGCGGGCCTTTACTATATCCAGGAGCCCAGCGCCATGGCAGTGGCAGAGCTTCTGGCCCCGGAGCCCGGAGAGCGGATTCTGGATCTGTGCGCCGCGCCCGGGGGAAAGACCAGCCACGCGGCTCAGCGGCTTGGGGGCAGGGGCCTTCTGGTAAGCAACGAGATCCATCCGGCCAGGGCAAAGATTCTCTCCCAGAATGTGGAGCGCATGGGTGTGGTCAACGGGGTGGTCACCAGTGAGCCGCCGGCAAAGCTTGCCCGGTATTTCCCGGGATTTTTCCACCGGATTGTGGTGGATGCCCCCTGCTCCGGGGAAGGGATGTTCCGCAAGGAGGACCAGGCCCGGACCGAGTGGAGTCGGGAGAACGTGAAGCTGTGCGCCGCAAGGCAGCAGGAGATTCTGGACCAGGCAGCGGGAATGTTAAAGGCCGGAGGCAGACTGGTCTATTCCACCTGTACCTTTGCCCCGGAGGAAGACGAGGAGACGGTGGCTGCCTTTCTGGAGCGCCACCGGGAATTCCATGTGGTCTCCCTGCCACGGGAACAGCGCCTTCCCGGCCTGTCCCCGGGCCGGCCGGAATGGACGGCAGCGGGGTGCGCTTCTGTGGCAGACACCTTCCGGATCTGGCCCCACCTGGCAGAAGGGGAGGGCCATTACCTGGCGCTTCTGGAGAAAGATTCTGGGGCGGACAGCCGGGAGCGGCAGGAAACTGCCGCCGGGGGCTTCTGCCGGGAGGCCGGGGGAACTGCCGCAGGAAGGGCATGCCGGGAACCGGCGGGAAAGATTCCGGTCCCGGGCTTCTGGCGGGACAGACAGGGAATCCGGATGGTAGGGGAAGCCCTGGACAGGGTCCTGGCCCTGTGGCCGGAATGGATGGACGGTTATGGGGAGCGGCTGCTTCTCTACGGGGAGCAGATTTATCTGGTACCGGAAGGGATGCCGGCCTTTGGGGGGCTGCGGGTTCTGCGGCCCGGCCTTCATCTGGGCACCATGAAAAAGAACCGGTTTGAGCCTTCCCATGCCCTGGCCCTGGCTCTGGGCCGGGACCAGGCGGCACAGAGTATTTCCCTTCCGGCAGACAGCCGGGAGGCTGCCGCCTACCTGGGCGGCGAGACCCTGAAGGGGCCGGAATCCTTAAAAGGCTGGACCCTGGTGTGTGTGGACGGATTCTCCCTGGGCTGGGCCAAAGGGACCTGCGGGGTGCTGAAAAACCATTATCCCAAAGGCTTGCGGATCACCGCTCCGTCCGGCGGCTGACCGTCTGGCAAAGGCCGGAAAGAGACCTTGGATACAGCAATTGGATCAGAAATTGAAATCAGGATGGATGTTGGAAACGGGAGTGTCACAAAATACCCTGTTTCCGCAATAAGGAACCGGGATCTGCGGATACCGGGCTCCGGATTGCGGAAGACAGTGGTTTTGCGGCATTCCCGTTTTGGCATCCAGAATAATCGGAAGGACATGGGAATAGGATGCTTTAGACGGTTTCGTAAAAAAGCAGGTGCGGCCGGAAGCAGGCGGCAAAGCTGCCGGGGCATAAGCCGGAAGCATGGGAGGATATTTATGAAAAGACAGAACTGGCTGTACGGACTGATGATGGGAATGACCATAGGCTTTGCCCTCTGGGGAAGCGTCCGCTATCCCCGGCAGGAAACCGGAGGGCTGCCGGTGTCTGCCGGTGCGTCCGCCCGGGCAGGCGGCGTCCGGTCCGGTACTGGCCAGGCGTCCCGCCAGGCAGGCACCCGGTCCGGCACTGTCCAGGCGTCCGGTCCGGAAGCCGCCGGACATTCCGGCGCTGTCCCGGCGTCCCGCCCGGTGAGCCCTTCCCCGGAGATTCTGGAAGCCGCTGCTTCCAACGGTCCCAGGCTTCACGCCCTTTCTGCAGTTCTCATAGACGGTGACACAGGGCGTGTGCTCTATGCCAAGGACGCGGATACGGTCCGGCCCATGGCCAGCACCACCAAGATCATGACCTGCATCCTGGCCCTGGAGAACGGGCAGCCGGACCAGGTGTGTACCGTGTCGGACAATGCGGCCTCCCAGCCTAAGGTCCATCTTGGGGCTTCGGCGGGGACCAGCTTCTACATGAAGGATCTGCTCCATTCCCTGATGCTGGAATCCCACAACGATTCTGCCGTGGTGATTGCCGAGTCCATTGCCGGAAGCGTGGAAGCCTTTGCCGGGATGATGAACCAGAAGGCCAGGGATATAGGCTGTACCCAGACCCATTTTGTCACCCCCAACGGCCTGGACGGGGAGGACGGGAAGATGCACGCCACCACCGCCCGGGAGCTGGCACTGATTCTGCGCTACTGTATCGGCACCTCCCCCAGAAGGGAGGAATTTCTGGAGATTACCAGGACCGCCAACTATGCATTTACGGATACTACGGGAAAGAAGAGCTATTCCTGCGTCAACCACAACGCCTTTCTCCACATGATGAACGGGGTCCTTACAGGCAAGACCGGATTCACCGGCAAGGCAGGCTATTCCTATGTGTCCGCCTTAAAGGCAGACGGAAGGACCTTTGTGCTGGCTCTTCTGGGCTGCGGCTGGCCGCCTCACAAGACGTATAAGTGGGAGGACACCCGGGCATTATTCCAGTATGGAAAGGACCATTACCAGTACCGGAACGTATACCGGGATATCCGGTTAAAGCCGGTGCCGGTGGAACAGGGGGTAAAGGAGCAGGTGGCAGTGACCCTGGCAGCGGCGGAGGACGAGAAGCTGGAGGTGCTTCTGAAGGAGGAAGAGCAGGTGGAAGTCAGTCTGGAGCTTCCCGGGCAGATGAAAGCGCCGGTGGCGAAAGGGGACCTGGCAGGCTATGTCCGCTACCACATGGGAGATACGGTGATCCGGGTCTATCCGGTGTATGCGGAAGAATCCGTGGATTTGTGGGATTTGCCTTACTGTATTTGTGAAATTTTCAACAGATTTCTGCCGGTTTCCTATAAAGGTTACGGTTCATAGGGGGCATCTTCTTGTCCGGCTATGCCGGACAAGAAGCATCGGGCGGACGCCAGATGGGGAAAACTGGACGAAAACAGTCTTACAAGCCAGCTTGACGTCTGTTTCCTCCAGTTTTCCCCGCCCCGTGAACGGTAACCCGTAAAGAAAACGAAAATAAATGAAAAACAGCTTGAATTTTGCCCCCATGCATTATACAATTATAATCGGCAGAAATTGGATTTACCAAGCGGAACTTTGTGAAGAAATAGACAAGCTGTATGCCGCAGATGGCTGTTTCAGGATCCTTTCCGGCCGCTGTGCTGTAAGGGGAGAGGCAGCAGGAGCAGTTTGCCGAAGCTTTATAAGGCTCCGTGAAAATATTACAAAATGGAGGATTGCAACATGAGTAATTCAACACAAACATCAGCAAGTAACAGAATCAATGCATTACTTGATGAGAGCAGTTTTGTTGAAGTCGGTTCCTACGTTACTGCAAGGAACACGGATTTCAATATGACT
>CAJTOV010000206.1 GCA_910577765.1 uncultured Lachnospiraceae bacterium | reverse complement strand
CCGTATGCCCGCGACCATTACGTTTTCGTACGGTCAGCGCGGTGAACGCGCAGACTTGTCTGAACTGTTACGTTCAGAGGTCATTTAGCCTGGAAAAATGGCAGGAGGGCTGTATGGTTACGGGACTGGATGGATTTATGGAATATTTGGAGCATACAAAGCAGGCATCCCGGAACACGCGGATGTCTTACAGCCGTGACCTGACCAGGTTTTTCGGCTGGCTGGAAGAACAGGGAATCCGGGAAATCCAGCGGGTCACCGCCACAGGCATCCAGGCTTATCTGCTGAAACTGGAGGGCCAGGGCCGGTCCACGGCCACGGTATCCCGGGTCCTGGCCTCCCTGAAGGCCTATTTTCATTACCTGTTCCGGGAAGGGCAGGTGCAGGAGGACCCGGCAGAGCTTGTGAAGGCACCCCGGGTGGAGAAGAAACCGCCTTTTGTACTTTCCGTGGAGGATATTGACCGGCTTCTGGGACAGCCCTCCGGCCACACGGCCAGGGAGATCCGGGACCGGGCCATGCTGGAGCTTCTGTATGCCACCGGTATCCGGGTGTCGGAGCTGGTGTCCTTAAAAACAGAGGATCTGAACCTGACCGTGGGATTCATCACCTGCCGGGACGGAAAAAAGGAACGCACGGTTCCCTTCGGCCGGGTCACCGGCCAGGCCCTGGACCGTTACCTGACCGAAGCCAGGCACCGGCTGTTAAAGGGGGCTGAGTCCCCGTATCTGTTTGTCAACTGCCGGGGAAGCCAGATGACCCGTCAGGGCTTCTGGAAAATCCTCAAGGCCTACGGAAACCAGGCAGGCATCGGGGCTTCCATTACTCCCCACAGCCTGCGCCATTCCTTTGCCGCCCATCTGCTGGCCAATGGGGCAGACCTGGTGGCGGTCCAGCAGCGGCTTGGGCATGCGGCCCCGGCCAATACCCAGGTGTATCAGGAATATCTGGCATCCGGAGGCAGGCTTAGATGGTAAATCACTGACATAGAATAAATGGAACAAAAAGAACGCGAGAGAAGCAATGGATATGAACACAAACAATTACAGCAACTATGAGCGGAAGCTTCTGTTTTATCTGGTTCTGGATATCGTGCTGGCCCTGGCGGTGATCATTGCCGGGTCCCTTCTTTTCATGCGGTGGTATCATGAGAAGAACCGGCCGGTTCTGTCGGAGCTTAAGGCCCCGGACTGGTATACCCAGGATTTTCTCACAGTAAATCCTTATTCCCGTCCCGGGACCAAACGGACCCGGGTGGACAATATTGTGGTTCACTATGTGGCAAATCCCGGCACCAGCGCCAGACAGAACTGGAGCTATTTTAACAACCTGGCCCAGCAGACCGGTCCGGACGGGGTGTCTGCCAGCAGCCATTATATTATCGGCATCGACGGGGAGATTCTCCAGGGCATTCCCCTGGATGAGGTGGCCTATGCCAACTATCCCCGCAACGATGATACCGTGTCCATCGAGTGCTGCCATCCCGACGCCACCGGGGAGTTCTCCCAGGAAACCATGGATTCCCTGGTAAAGCTGACTGCCTGGCTCTGTAAGGAGCTGCGTCTGGACGAGAAGGACGTGATCCGCCACTATGATGTGATCGGTAAGAACTGTCCCAAATACTATGTGGACAATGAGGATGAATGGAAGGCCTTCCGGAAGGCGGTGAAGGCGGAGCTGAAACAAAAGTAGCTGCAAAAGCCGGTACCGGATATGGCAGTGAAAGCCCAACGGAAAGGAACCCTGTTACATGGGAAAATCATTATACATAGCGGAAAAGCCCAGCGTGGCCCAGGAATTTGCCAATGCCTTAAAGATTTCCGGCCGCAGGTCCAACGGGTATATTGAGTCGGACACAGCGGTGGTAACCTGGTGTGTGGGCCATCTGGTAACCATGAGTTACCCGGAGGCTTATGACATGAAGTATAAGCGCTGGAGCCTCCAGACTCTTCCGTTTCTCCCTAAGGAATTTAAGTACCAGGTGATTGAGGGAGTGTCAAAGCAGTTTGCTGTTGTAAAGCAGCTTCTCAACCGGCCGGATGTGGACACCATCTACATCTGCACCGACTCCGGGCGGGAGGGAGAGTACATCTACCGGCTGGTGGACCAGATGGCCCAGGTCCACGGCAAGGTCCGCAGGCGGGTCTGGATCGATTCCCAGACTGAGGAGGAGATCCTGCGGGGCATCCGGGATGCAAAGGACTGGTCCGAATACGACAATCTGGCTTCCTCTGCCTATCTGCGGGCCAAGGAAGATTATCTCATGGGAATTAATTTTTCCAGGCTTCTGACGCTTAAATACGGCCCGGTCATCTCAAACTATATGAAGACAGACCGGACCGTGCTTTCTGTGGGCCGTGTCATGACCTGCGTCCTGGGCATGGTGGTCCGCCGGGAGCGGGAGATCCGGGACTTTGTCAAAACCCCCTTTTACCGGGTAACCGGCACCTACAGCCACAAGGGCATGAAGTTTGACGCAGAGTGGCGCAGCGTCCCAGGCTCCCGGTATGATAAGTCCCCTTATCTTTATAAGGAGAACGGGTTTAAGGAGCGGGAGAGAGCGCAGGAGTTAATCAGTGCCCTGACCGGGAAGCCGCCGGTTACCGGTACCCTGGTGAAGGCAGAGCGGAAGAAAGAGAATAAGAACCCGCCCCTTCTTTACAACCTGGCAGAGCTTCAGAATGACTGTTCTAAACTGTTTAAGATCAGCCCTGACGAGACCCTGCGGGTGGTCCAGGAGCTTTATGAGAAGAAGCTGGTTACCTACCCGAGAACCGACGCCCGGGTGCTTTCCACAGCCGTGGCCAAAGAGATTCACAAACACATCGGCGGCCTCCGGAACTACCAGCCCGTGGGGGCCTTTGCCTTGGAGGTACTGGAAAAGGGCAGCTATAAGAATCTGGCCAAAACCCGGTATGTCAATGACAAGCAGATCACAGACCATTATGCCATCATCCCCACAGGCCAGGGACTGACAGCCCTGCGCTCCCTGGCGCCGCTGGGCCACAAGGTCTATGAGGTCATTGCCAGACGGTTTTTAAGTATCTTTTTTCCGGCTGCCGTGTACCAGAAATACAATCTGGAGCTGGAGACGGACCGGGAGCATTTCTTCGCCGGGTTCAAGGTGCTGGCGGAGGCCGGGTACCTGAAGGTGGCGGATGTGTCCGGCATGCGGAAAAAGACGGCTCCCCAGGCGCCTGCCGGCGGTGAGGGGGCAGGCGGCCAGGAGGAGCCGGAGCTTAACCAGAAGGATCTGGAGAACCCGGAGTTCGTGGCCATGCTGGGAACCTTAAAAAAGGGCATGGTCCTGCCTCTGGAGGCTTTCAATATCAAGGAGGGGGAGACCTCCCCGCCCAAGCGTTATTCCTCCGGTTCCATGATCCTGGCCATGGAGAATGCGGGACAGCTGATTGAGGACGAGGAACTGCGTGCCCAGATCAAGGGCAGCGGCATCGGCACCAGCGCCACCCGGGCCGAGATTCTCAAGAAGCTGGTGAACATTAAGTACCTGGCCCTTAACGGCAGGACCCAGGTGATCACCCCCACCTTGTTGGGGGAGCTGGTGTTTGATGTGGTCAACGGCTCCATCCGCCAGCTTCTGAACCCGGAGCTGACTGCAAGCTGGGAGAAGGGACTTACCTATGTGGCGGAGGGGAGCATCACCCCGGCCGAGTATATGGAGAAGCTGGAACGGTTCGTGGCAGGCAGAACCTACAATGTGCTGAAGCTTAACAACCAGTACCAGCTCCGGGACTGTTTTGAAGCGGCAGGGAAAAACTATAAAGGAGACTAACATTATGAAACTCAGTGACATGAAGACAACAAAGCTTTACGACTTAAACCATACCATGGCAGGTTCCCTGCTGGAGCAGTTTGACTATCCCTGGGAGGCCCTGCCCCACATCGGGGAGTATATTACCCGTCTGGGAGCCACCCTTTCCAGAAAGGATTACGACAATCCCCATGAGGGAATCTGGATTCACAAAACAGCCAGGGTAGCGCCTACGGCAGGCATCATGGGGCCGGTGATCATCGGGCCCTGCGCGGAGGTACGCCACTGTGCCTTTATCCGGGGCAAGGTGCTGGTGGGGGCCAATGCGGTGGTAGGCAACTCTACGGAGCTAAAGAACGTGATCCTGTTTGACAATGTCCAGGTGCCTCACTACAACTATGTGGGAGATTCCATTCTGGGCTTTAAGGCCCACATGGGCGCAGGTTCCATTACCTCCAACGTGAAATCCGACAAGAAGCTGGTGAAGGTCCACGCAGAGGACGGGGATGTGGAGACCGGCATGAAGAAGTTCGGCGCCATGGTAGGCGACGGGGTGGAAGTGGGCTGCGGCTCCGTGCTGAACCCGGGAACCGTGGTGGGAGCAGGCACCAATATCTATCCGCTGTCCAGTGTGCGGGGATGTGTGGATGCCAATTCCATCTATAAGAAGCAGGGAGAGGTAGCGCAGAAGGAAGAAACCGTATAATCGTATAACAACGCCTGCCCTCAGCGAACAAGGGGCGAGAGTCCCCTTGTTCACTGAGGGCAGCCATATGTCCTATCTGGTTCCAAAGATCCGGTCGCCTGCATCTCCCAGACCTGGGCAGATGTAGGCGTCTTCGTTGAGACACCGGTCTAAGTGGCCTACGTAGATCTGGATGTCCGGGTGAGCCTCATGGAGACGCTTTAAGCCTTCCGGTGCTGCGATAATGGACATGAACTTAATGTGCCTTCCGCCGTGTTCCTTGATAAAGTTCACGGCTGCCACAGCGGAGCCTCCGGTGGCCAGCATGGGGTCTGTAACCACAATGGTGCGAAGCTCAATGGGGGTAGGAAGCTTGCAGTAGTATTCGTGTGGCTCGTGGGTTACTTCATCCCGGTAAAGGCCTACATGTCCTACCTTGGCGCTGGGAACCAGGGCCAGGATGCCGTTGACCATGCCCAGTCCTGCCCGGAGGATGGGAACCACTGCCAGCTTCTTGCCGGAGATCATGGGGGTCATGCAGGTCTCGATGGGAGTCTCCACCTCCACATCGGCCAGGGGCAGATCCCGCAGGGCCTCATAGCCCATGAGCATGGCGATCTCTTCGATCAGTGCGCGGAACTCGTTGGTGCCGGTGCTTTTGCTGCGGAGAATGGAGATCTTGTGCTGGATCAGAGGGTGGTTGAAGATGGTTACATTTTCCATAAGTGCTGTGTCCTTTCTGCGTGTTGTCTGGGCGGACGCCCGATGCTTCTTGTCCGGTTACTTTC
>CAJTOV010000205.1 GCA_910577765.1 uncultured Lachnospiraceae bacterium | reverse complement strand
AGAGCTTGAGAAGACCCTGACCGACGAGGGCATGGAGTTTGTGGATGTGGACCAGAGCGAATTTGCAGAGGCCATGACCGCCGGAGTGCTGGCAGTTCTCACCGACAGCCAGAAGGCGCTGTACGAGAAGATTTCCGCTGCCAACCCGGACGCGTAAGCAGTAGACGGCAGTTTGTTGTGCAGGCAGGGGGTGCGCTTCCTGCCTGCATTGTTGCTTAGGATACCTGACGTGGCTTGACGCGTTTCAGGCGTCCGGCATGCCCGACGCGCTGCTGCTGTGTTCTGGGCGGCCCCAGAATGTCCGGACCTGCCGGTCCGGACTACCAGAAAGCGAGGTGCTTTAGATATGAAAAAAGGACTGGAGAAATTCGTGGATCTTTTCAACCATGTCCTGTGTTTCTTTGGCGTTATCTTCTACATAACTTTTGTGGTCTGCGTGCTGGTTCAGGTAATCAGCCGTAACTTCCTTCCCAGCGCTCCTTCATGGACCGAGGAAGCGGCCCGCTACTCCTTTATCTACATGGTGGCCTTCGGCTGTGCGGTGGCGGTGCACCGCAACGAGTTCGTCAACGTGGAATTCCTCCACGATGCCCTGGAGCCTAAGTTCCCCATGGCCAACAAGGTGATCGGTCTGGCAATCAAGCTGCTGCTTCTTGGATTTACGGCTTATATCCTGATCTTCTCCGTAAGGCCCTTTGCATTTATCAAGTTCCAGATGCTGTCAACCGCCATGTCCCTGCCCATGCAGTATGTATATTTCTCCATGGTTCTGATGTTTGGCTTTATGGTCATTGCCTATGTGTGTGAAATACTGCTTACGGTACTTAACTGGAATGAAAAGGAGGGTAAGTAAGTATGGTATCCATTTTATTCATTACCTTTGTGATCTGTCTGTTTGCAGGAGTTCCCGTGGCATTCAGTCTGGGTGTGGCATCCCTGGCTTACTTCCTGGGAGCCGGCATGCCCATTGCCACCTTTTCCCAGCGGTTTTTTGCAGGCATTGACAGCTTTACCCTGCTGTGTATCCCCGGCTTTACCCTGGCCGGAAACCTGATGAACCAGGGCGGTATCTCCGACAAGCTGATGGATTTCTGTGACAAGCTGGTGGGACATCTGACCGGCGGTATGGCTTATGCCAACATCATGGCATCCATGATTTTCGCAGGTATCTCCGGTACGGCTCTTTCCGATACCGTGGCCCTGGGCGGCATTGAGATTCCCATGATGGTGGATATGGGATACGATGCAGACTTTTCCGTGGCAGTTACCGCGGCCTCCAGCTGTATGGGACCCATTATTCCTCCGTCCCTGCCTATGATTATGGCGGCTACCATGACCGGACTTTCCGTGTCCAAGATGTTCGTGGCCGGTATGGTGCCGGGTATCCTGATGGGCGGCGGCATGGCCCTGGTGTCCTACGTGATCTCCAAGAAGAAGAATTATCCCAAGCGTGACCGGATGAGCACCCTGGGCGAGATATTCAATTCCGGTAAGGAAGCCATCTGGGCTATTATCATGACCCTGATTATTCTGGGCGGCATCATTTTCGGATGGGTGACTCCCACAGAGGCTTCCATTATCTGTATCGTGTATGGTACGTTCGTGGGCTTTGTGATCTACCGGAAGCTGACTCTTAAGAGCTTTTACCAGTGTCTCCAGCAGACCCTGTCCAGCGCGGCCTCCATTATGGCCCTGGTGGCATTTGCCAATGTATTTGCCTACATTCTCACCAAAGAGCGTATCCCCAACATGATCGCGGATATGATGCTGAACCTGACCACCAACAAGTACATTCTGCTGCTGCTGATCAACCTGTTCCTGATCTTCGTGGGCATGTTCATGGAGACCATCGCGGCCATCCTGATCCTGTTCCCGGTGCTGCTGCAGCTTGCCACCTCCGTAGGCGTGGACCCGGTTCAGTTTGGTGTTCTGGTAGTTATGAACCTGGTGCTGGGGCTGTGTACCCCGCCGGTGGGCGTGTGTCTGTTCGCCGCTACCAACATTGCAGGAAACAAGCTGTCTGAGAATGTAAAGGCCCTGGCACCCTTCCTGGTAGCCAACTTTACGGTCCTGGCCCTGGTTACCTATGTGCCTTTCATCACCAGCGGAGTTGCCAACCTGATCCTGGGCGGCATGTAGGTCCTGTCTGGGGACGCCCGGCGCTTCTTTTCCGGCTGTGCCGGACAGGAAGACATCGCTGGTGATCCGTAACGGATTTTATAATCATAAAAAGAAACAGTCCCGCAGATACCATCCTGGTTTCTGCGGGACTGTTTCTTTTGCCTATTTTTTCCGTTTTTTTGCCCGTTCTTTAAGGCCCTTTACATCCGCAAGGACTGCCAGCTTTTTGGCAGTGTCCTTGACATCCAGGCTGCCGTTGCGGAGGGCGCTGGTGTCTTTCAGGTGCTCCAGCAGCCCGAACTGGGAGTAGATCCGGGAAGAGGGAACCTCACGGAGGGTTGCCCGGGGGTTGGTGAATACGATTACCACATCCATATCCCCGCGGATACCGGCCTCTGCCATGGCGCCGCGGACGATCTCCTCCTGCTCCCGGCAGGCGGTCAGGGGATTGGGGAAGGTCTTGTTCTCTCCGTTAATGTGCTGCTTCCAGGAGTTGGGCTCCTTGGCGCCGGTGATGGTGCCGCCAAAGCCCAGGCAGTAGATGCCGGTGACGCCGCTGGGGGCTACCAGCAGGGCGGAAAGCCGGGAGGTCTTTCCCTTGTAAGTAATGGTGCCGGGGGCCACTACCTGCATGCCGTTCTTGCCGGCAAAGCGGATCAGCTGGGAAATAAAGGACAAAAGTTCGCCTTTGGTTCCGTTGTTGATGCGGGGCTCTTTGCCGGAGGCGGAAGCGGCAGTGCGTTCCGACTTTCGCCGGAAGCCGAAGAGAAGCTGGGTCAGGCTTTTTCCTGTCCGGGATTCGATCACCGGAACAATGAGCAGCAGCAGGACGCCCATTACGACAACAAAGATTAACTGTGATACGGGTATTTCAGACATGGCAGTACTCCTTTGCATGGTATAGTGAACTGGAAAGGCTGCGGGGCATTCCCTGCCGGGATGGCAGAGGGGAATGGTCCCGCAGCCTGAATAGGTCTATTCTATCACAGTTAGAACGGAAATACAATCATGTCTGTGCGATGCCCTGAGGGGCGGACGTCCGATGCTTCCTGTCCGGCATAGCCGGGCAGGAAGATGCCCCCGTGAATAGTAAGACTCAGCCGCCCAGTACCAGATTGGCGATGCCGCTGGTGATAAAGGGCACGTAAGTAACCAGGGCCAGAACCGTGAAGTTAGCTACCAGGAAGGGGGCCAGGGCCTTCACGTTGTCGGAAAGCTTGTTGCCTGCAATGTTGGTTGCCGCAAAGAGGCATACGCCTACCGGCGGGGTACACAGACCCAGCACCAGGTTCATGACTACCAGGACACCGAACTGGATGGGATCTACCCCCACGGAAGTGGCAAGCTGCAGCAGCACCGGGAACAGGATCAGAATGGCCGCAATGGTCTCCATGAACATGCCCACAAAGATCAGGAACAGGTTGATCAGCAGCAGCAGAATGTACTTGTTGGTGGTCAGGCTCAGCATGGCGTCCGCAATCATATTGGGGATGCGCTCCTTGGTCAGAATGTAGGCAAATACATTGGCAAATGCCACCAGGGCCATGATGGAGGCTGCGCTGGACAGGGTCTGCTGGAGACACTCGTAGAAGCTTTTGGGAGTCAGCTTCCGGTAGATCACAAAGCCTACAAAGGTTCCGTACACGATACAGATGATGGAGGCCTCTGTGGGGGTCACCACGCCGCAGATAATACCGCCCAGGATGATCAGGGTCATGATAATGGCCCAGATGGCTTCCTTGCCGGACTGGGCGATCTCGCTGAACGTACTCATCCGGTCCCGCTTGGGATAATTACGCTTCTTGGAGATCACGTAGGATACCAGGGCCATGCCGCCGCCCATCATCAGTCCGGGAACAATGCCTGCCATGAACATTTTTGATACGGACAGTCCGGTCATGGTAGCAGCCATGATCATGGGCAGGGAGGGCGGAATGATGGGGCCCATACAGCTGGAAGCAGCCGTGACTGCCACGGAGAAGTCGTCATCATACCCCAGGTTGACCATCATGGGGATCTCGATGCCGCCCAGGGCCACGGTGTCGGAAAGAGCCGTACCGGAGATACCGGCGAAGATCATGGAAGCCATGATGTTGGCGTAGGCCAGGCCGCCGGTCAGATGTCCCACCAGCTTGTCGCAGAAGTCCATGAGCTTGTCGGAGATACCGCCCTGGTTCATCAGGTTGCCGGCCAGGGTAAAGCCCGGGATACACAGCAGGGTGAAGCTGTCAATGCCGGCGAAAAACCGCTGGGAAAAGGTGGCAATGGGCATGCCGGCTCCCAGGAAATACGCCAGGGATGCCACACCCAGACTGAATGCCACGGGAACTCCCGCAAACAGGCAGATGACAAAGGTAATAAATAATACGGATACCATTTAATGGGCCTCCTTTCCGTTCCAGGCCAATACAATGGCCAGAATTTCACACAGGTAGGCCACAGCCATAAAGGCGAACATCAGCACCATGGAGAAGTACACATACTGCATGGGCAGGGACATGGCTGTGGACAGCATCTGGAATTTGATGAAGGCAAAGGGCCTTACGGAAAATGCCAGAATGTATACGGTAAAAAGCAGAAGAAGCACCTTGATGGCCAGGTCAATGACCCGGTTGGCCATGGGGAACTTGGGCTCCAGGGCATCGTGGAGGAATTCCACATTGACGAATTCGTTGCGGTGCACCGCCACCGCGCAGCCGAAGGCCACCATGTAGATGAAGGAGTAACGGGCCGCTTCCTCAGTCCATGAGGGAGCACTGGGCAGGAAGTTGCGGCTGATTACCTGCACCAGCACGCAGACCACAAAGGTCAGATAGAAAATAACGCCAAAGAAACAAAGAATGTGGTTGAACAGATCCACAAATTTCTCCAGTCCTTTTTTCATGTTTCAAGCACCTCGCTTTCTGGTAGTCCGAACCGGCAGGTCCGGGAATGCTAAGCAACAGTACAGGCAGGAAGCGTACCCCCTGCCTGCATAATAAATTTTGTTTACTGCTTATGCATCCGGATTGGCAGCAGAAATTTTCTCATACAGTGCCTTCTGGCTGTCAGTGAGTACTGCCAGCACTCCGGCGGTCATGGCTTCTGCAAACTGGGCCTGGTCCACATCCACGAATTCCATGCCTTCTTCCGTCAGCTTGGACTCCAGCTCC
>CAJTOV010000204.1 GCA_910577765.1 uncultured Lachnospiraceae bacterium | reverse complement strand
ACAAGCCAGCTTGACGTCTGTTTTCGTCCAGTTTTCCCCGCCCCGTGAACTGTAATGCGGTATCATAAATATCTGTTTCCAGAAACAGTTTATCTTGACTTATGTGCAAAAATCCGATAAAATTGTTGTAAGCACTTACAATCAGGAAAGCTAATATTTTTTAATATAGAAGGAGAAGAGACATGCAGGATTTTATCAGGATTCATGAGGAGGACAATGTGGCAGTGGCCCTGCGGCCCATTGCCCAGGGAGAGAAGGTGGCCGTGGGGCCGTACCAGGTGACCACCCTGGAAGAGATTCCCCAGGGCCATAAGTTTGCCCTAAAGCCTGTCGGCAGGGACCAGGCAGTGGTCAAGTACGGCTTCCGGATCGGCAATGCAAAAGAGGACATCCCTGCGGGAGCCTGGGTCCACGTCCACAATGTGAAGACTGCCCTGGGAGATCTTCTGACCTACCGGTATGAGCCGGTGGCGTCGGGGCTTAAGGAGACGGAGCACGTGTATTTCCAGGGCTTTCGCCGTGCCGACGGCCGTGCCGGGGTCCGCAATGAGATCTGGATCATCCCCACCGTGGGCTGTGTGAATTCCATTGCCAAAGCCCTGGAGAAGAAGGCCCAGAAGTTTGTCACCGGCACCGTGGAGGAGGTTATTGCCTTCCCCCATCCCTACGGCTGCTCCCAGATGGGAGACGACCAGGAGAATACCCGGAAGGTCCTGGCGGATCTGGTCCGCCACCCCAATGCCGGGGGCGTGCTGGTGCTGGGCCTTGGCTGTGAGAACAGCAATATTCCGGTGCTGAAAGAGTATATCGGGGAATATGATGAACAGCGGGTCAAGTTCCTTCAGTGCCAGGATGTGGAGGACGAGCAGGAGGAGGCCATGAAGCTTCTGGAGGAACTGGCGGTCTATGCAGGCGCCTTCTCCCGGGAAGCGGTGGATGCCAGCGAACTGGTTATCGGTATGAAGTGCGGCGGCTCCGACGGACTGTCCGGCATTACGGCCAACCCGACAGTAGGCGGATTCTCCGATATTCTGATCTCCAAGGGAGGCACCACCATCCTGACGGAGGTTCCGGAGATGTTCGGGGCGGAGACGATCCTGATGAACCGGTGCGAGACCCCGGAGCTTTTTGAGAAGACCGTGTCCCTGATCAATGACTTTAAGAATTATTTTACCAGCCACAACCAGACCATTTACGAGAATCCTTCTCCCGGCAACAAAAAGGGCGGTATCTCCACCCTGGAGGACAAGTCCCTGGGCTGTACCCAGAAGTCCGGCAGTGCGCCGGTGAGAGGCGTGCTGGCTTATGGGGAACCGGTGCAGGTCAAGGGGCTTAACCTGCTGTCCGCACCGGGCAATGACCTGGTGGCCTCCACGGCTCTGGCTGCTTCCGGCGCCCAGATCGTGCTGTTCACCACAGGCCGGGGAACCCCCTTTGCCTCGCCGGTGCCTACGGTGAAGATCTCCAGCAACTCAAAGCTGGCAGGCCACAAGGACAACTGGATCGACTTTAACGCGGGACCCATGGTAGAGGACAGGAGTAAAGAGGAGATGGCCCAGGCGCTGTTTGACTACGTGCTGGAGGTGGCCTCCGGCCGGAAGGTGAAGGCAGAGGAAGCCGGGTTCCATGATATGGCCATCTTTAAGCAGGGTGTGACCCTCTGATCCTTCGGGGAGCTGGAGCGTGTTCCTGTTCACAGGTGGCAGGCAGACAGTACCCGGTGCTGTCCATGACTTATAGAAGAAAGGCGTGATTACACCATGAAACTGAACCGGACCACCCAGAGAACCGTGGATATATTAAAGCTGGTATCCAGAAAGCCGGAAGGCATAACCCTGGACGAGATCTGCGGGAAGCTGAAGCTTCCCAAGACCAGTGCCTATGACATTGTCACCACCCTGGCCGAGATGGGCATGGTCCATGTGGACCGGGGACAGAGGCAGCGCTACACCATCGGTCTCACTGCCTACCGGATCGGAGTCAATTATACCAACAACCTGGATTTTATCAGTGTAACGGAGCCGGAGCTTAAGGCGTTTGCCAAGGAAGTGGGAAAGACCGTATTCTTCGGCGTCCGCTCCGACCATGACGTGGTCTACATCTGCAAGGCGGAGCCGGAGAACCCCATAATTACCACCGCCACCGTAGGCAGCAAGAACCCTATGCACTGTACCTCCCTGGGCAAGGCGATTCTGGCGTTCAGCGACCAGGAGACCCTGGACCAGGTGCTTCCCAGGCTTAAGTTTACCAGGAAGACCGGACAGACCATTCTGGACCGGGACACATTCCTTAAGGAGCTGGGGAAGGTGAAGGAGCAGGGCTATGCCCTGGACGCCAGGGAGCTGGAGGAGCATATGGAATGTGTGGGAGCGCCGGTGTTCGGTTCCGACGGCAGCGTCATCGGGGCCATCAGCGTGTCCAGCCTGTACCAGCCTTCGGAGGATTACGAGCATCTGGGGGCCCTGGTGGCAGAAAAGGCAGGAGAGGTGTCAAAACTCCTGGGATTTATCGGAAAAAACACACAAAAACCGGTTGACAAATGAAGCGGCAGCCATTATGATTAAAGTATAAAATCGTATTTGTGAAGACGATTCGCATATACGAATTAAAGAAGGAGAAGAACGCTATGAAAAAAGAACAGGTATTGGCAAGAATGAAGGAAGACTGCCTGGTAGCCGTGGTTCGCGCGAAGAACCTGGAGCAGGGCGAGAAGGTGGTAGACGCCATCATTGCCGGGGGGATCAATTTTATTGAGATCACCATGACCATGGACGAGGGGAATCCGGTGGATTTCATCGCTGCCATGTCCAAGAAGTACAAGGACAACGACAAGGTTGTCATCGGCGCCGGCACCGTTCTGGACCCGGAGACCGCAAGAGCCGTCATCCTGGCCGGAGCCAACTATGTAGTGAGCCCGGGCCTCAATGTAGAGACCATTAAGCTGTGCAACCGCTACCGTGTGCCCATGCTGCCGGGGGTTATGACTCCCACCGAGGCCATCACCGCACTGGAAGCCGGCTGCGATATCATCAAGATCTTCCCCGGCAACATTGTGGGACCGGCAGCTATCAGCTCCTTCAAGGGTCCCCTGCCCCAGGGTGAGTTTATGCCCTCCGGCGGCGTGGATGTGGACAATGTGGACAAGTGGATCAATGCAGGCGCTTACGCGGTAGGTACCGGCAGCAGCCTGACCAAGGGCGCCAAGACCGGCGACTTTGCAGCCGTTACCGCCAAGGCCAAAGAATTTGTGGACGCAGTGGCAGCCGCACGGGCCAAATAACAGGACGAATCCGGATCAAATAAAAAGGAGAATAATACAATGGCAAAAGTAGTAACAATGGGCGAGATCATGCTGAGACTTTCCACCCCCAACAACGAGAAGTTTATCCAGGCCGATGAGTTTGACGTGAACTACGGCGGCGGCGAGGCCAACGTAGCCGTATCCCTGGCCAACTATGGCCATGATGTACAGTTCGTGACCGCCATTCCGGCCAACCCCATCGGTGACTGTGCAGTGGCAGCACTGAGAAAGTACAATGTGGGAACGAAATTTATCTCCCGCAGCGGCGACCGTCTGGGCATTTATTTCCTGGAGACCGGATCTGCCATGAGAGCTTCCAACGTGGTCTATGACCGCGCGGATTCTGCCATTGCATGTGCTACGGCAGACAAGTTTGACTTTGACGCCATTTTTGCAGATGCCGAGTGGTTCCACTTTACCGGTATTACCCCGGCAGTGTCTGATCTGGCCGCAGAAGTCACCGAGGCTGCCTGTAAGGCTGCCAAGGCCCACGGCGTCACCGTATCCGTAGACTTAAACTTCCGTAAGAAACTGTGGTCCTCCGAGAAGGCCCAGAAGGTGATGACCAACCTGATGCAGTATGTGGATGTGTGTATCGGCAACGAGGAGGATGCGGAGAAGGTTCTGGGCTTTAAGCCCGGCAAGACCGATGTAACCTCCGGTGAGCTGGAGCTGGCCGGTTATGTGGACATCTTCAACCAGATGGCTGACAAGTTCGGCTTCAAGTATGTGATCAGCTCCCTGCGTGAGAGCTACTCCGCTTCCAACAACGGCTGGTCCGCATGCATCATGGACGGCAAGACCCGTGAGTTCTACCACTCCAAGAAGTACTCCATCACCCCCATCGTGGACCGGGTAGGCGGCGGTGATTCCTTCGCGGCAGGTCTGGTATGCGGGCTTCTGGACGGTAAGGACATGAAGGCTGCCCTGGAATTCGCAGTGGCTGCTTCCGCCTTAAAGCACACCATTCCCGGAGACTTTAACCTGGTGACCCGGGCCGATGTGGAGAACCTGGCAGGCGGCGACGGTTCCGGACGTGTGCAGAGATAAGAGTGCTGATGCCGGGTGCTTTGTCCGGATGTGACGGTCCGGGACCGGCAAAGGATGTGCCGGACCTGACCAGGTATATAGACTGACCGAGATAGAATGGCTAATTTCCGCAATAGGGGTTAGCCATTTTATCGTAAGGGTTACACGATTCGCAGAATGGAGGAAACCATGGACAACAACCGGAATTTTGACCTTCTGACCCTGGGCCAGGTGCTTTTGCGGCTGTCGCCGCCGGATAATGAGCGTCTGGTGCGGGGAGATACCTTTGTGAAACAGGTAGGCGGTGCGGAGCTGAACGTGGCAGTGGGTGTGGCACTGCTGGGACTTCACACCGGAATCATTTCCAAGCTGCCTGCCCACGATATGGGAAGCTTTTTGAAAAGCAAGATCCGTTCCTACGGGGTCAGTGACGACTATTTCATCTATGACAAGTCGCCTGGCGCCCGGGTGGGAATCTACTATTATGAGAACGGCGCCTATCCCAGAAAGCCCAAGGTGATCTATGACCGGTCCAACAGCTCCTTCTACTCCCTGGATATTGACGAGATACCGGAGCATGTATATGGGGCAAGCCGGTGCTTCCATACCAGCGGCATCACCCTGGCTTTAAGTCCGAAACTCCGGGAGACCACCATGGAAATGATCCGGCGGTTTAAGGCCGCGGGCACTCTGGTATCCTTTGACGTAAACTTCCGGGGGAACCTGTGGACCGGCGCCCAGGCCAAGGCCTGCATTGAGCAGATTCTTCCCTATGTGGACATTTTCTTCTGCTCCGAGGATACGGCCAGGCTGACCTTCTTAAAGACCGGTACGGCCAGGGAGATGATGAAGAGCTTTACGGAGGAATATCCCATCTCCATTGTGGCATCTACCCAGCGGGTGGTCCACAGTCCCAAGCGCCATACCTTCGGCTCGGTAATGTACGATGCCAAAAAGGACCGGTTTTTTGAGGAGGAGCCTTATCGGGATATTGATGTGGTGGACCGGATCGGAAGCGGGGACGCTTATATCTCCGGGGCTCTGTACGGGCTTCTGGCCAATGACTTTGACTGCGCCAGGGCGGTGCAGTTCGGCAATGCCACCAGCGCGGTAAAGAATACCATACCCGGGGATCTGCCTTCGTCTAACTTAGAGGAGATTGAGACCATTATCCATGCCCACAACCAGAAAGGGCCCCAGTCGGAGATGGCACGTTAGACAGCAAACATCCGGGAGGGGGGATCTTCTTGTCCGGCTGTGCCGGACAAGAAGCATCGGGCGTCCGCCCGATGTGGA
>CAJTOV010000203.1 GCA_910577765.1 uncultured Lachnospiraceae bacterium | reverse complement strand
GCCTTGACGCCTACAACGGTGAAGGTACCCCGCAGCTTATTGACGATCAGGGTGGTCAGGGCCTCGCCCTCGATATCCTCGGCAACGATCAGCAGCTTGGCGCCGGACTGTACGATCTGCTCCAGCACCGGCAGAATCTCCTGGATGTTGGCGATCTTCTTGTCGGTGATCAGGATGTAGGGATCGTCCAGGTTGGCTTCCATCTTATCCATATCCGTGCACATATATGCGGACACATAGCCACGGTCAAACTGCATGCCTTCCACCAGATCCAGCTCGGTCTTCATGGTCTTGGACTCCTCGATGGTGATGACACCGTCATTGGAAACCTTCTCCATGGCATCGGCAACCATCTCGCCCACTTCGTCGTCGGATGCGGAGATAGCGGCAACCCGTGCAATACTGTCCCGTCCCTTAATGGGCTGGCTCATGTTGGCAATGGCTTCCACGGCCGCCTCGGTGGCTTTCTTCATGCCCTTTCTTAAGACGATGGGATTGGCGCCTGCGGTCAGGTTCTTCATACCCTCGTTTACCATAGCCTGGGCCAGAACCGTGGCAGTGGTAGTGCCGTCGCCGGCTACGTCGTTGGTCTTGGTAGCCACTTCCTTGACCAGCTGGGCGCCCATGTTCTCGAATGCATCCTCCAGCTCAATCTCCTTTGCAATCGTCACGCCGTCATTGGTGATCAGCGGAGCACCGAAAGACTTATCCAGAACCACGTTTCTTCCTTTCGGTCCCAGGGTTACCCGTACAGTATCCGCCAACTGGTTTACACCGGACTCCAGGGCCTTCCTGGCCTCCACACCATATTTAATCTGCTTTGCCATGATCTTTTCCTCCAATTATTATGAAATATAGTTGCGGCGGTATCCCGCCGGCTGCTGCCGTTCTCTTACTCAATCACTGCCAGAATATCGCTCTGCTTTACGATCACATACTTCTCTTCGTCCACTTCCACTTCCGTTCCGGAATACTTGGAGTAGATCACCTTGTCGCCTGCCTTCACCTGCATGGTGACTTCCTTGCCGTCTACCACCCCGCCCGGGCCTGCGGCCACCACTTCTGCCTGCTGGGGTTTCTCTTTGGCCTGTCCCGGAAGCACGATTCCTGACTTGGTAGTCTCTTCTGCGATCAACTGCTTTAATACAACCCGGTCAAATAAAGGTACTAATTTCATGGATAAATCCTCCTTCATCATTTCTATTATTCACAGAATCTGTAGCTGCCAGTCTGTAAATCCCGTATATTCACGAAAGTTTTACAGCCTGCCAGGATTCCTCTCCTGGTTCACATTACCATTTATACCACGTGTTGTTAGCACTGTCAAGAGGCGAGTGCTAATTTTTATAAATTTTTTTCCTGACAGCCCTTTTCTTTTTTCTGTATTCGTATTACAATAGATGATAGCAACGGTCCAGACAGGCCGCGGTTTCCGCGGCAGCGGAAGGAATGGCTGTCTGAACCGCAACAGCTTACAGCAAACAAGTCTACAGCGGCACCGACGGCTGCCGCCTGATAGCGGAAAGGAGCATGGGTATGTCTAAAAAAGGTATGGGCAGGCTGGTGGTCTTGGCCGCCGTGGCCGGAGCCGCTGCGGCAGGGGTTTCATATCTGACCAGATACCATTCATTCAACCGGGAGCTGGATGAAGATTTTCATGATTTTGAGGATGAGGAGGCGGGACCGGTTCCCGACAGTACCATGAACCGCAATTATGTGTCCCTTCACGCCAATAAAGACGAGCTGCTGACCGCAGCCGGGGATATGTTAAATGCCGCCAGGGATGTGGCCGGCGCCGCAAAGAACGTGATGAAGGATGCCGCTGCCATTGTGGCGGATACCACCCGGGAAGCGGTCACGGCTGCCTCCGATTCTGCCAGAACCGTCATCAGTGACAAGGAAGAGACCGTAGGCGGCGCCTTCCGGCAGATGAAGGACAGCGTCATGGGCAAGTTCTCGGATATGAAGGACCAGGCCGACACTGTTTCGGACGGGGAACCTGCCGGGGCCCCGGCCCCTTCGGTCCAGATTATTGAGGGCACCGGCTGCGAGCCGGCTCCAGCCGTCTGCCGGGACGAGGATGCCGACGACTTGGACCAGGAGGATGCCGGCATCACTGCCACCATTGTCCGGGAAGCCATCCGGCCAGCCACCACCATCACAGAGGAGGATACTCTGTAATTCCAAAGGGCCATCCCCCCCGCAGCCGTCTGCGGAGGGTGGCCCCTTTTCTGTATGCCAATACTCTGTTTTCCGTTCCAGGGTACCCCTGTCACATCCAGCAGCCGGCCAGCAGTCCGGCCCCTTCTGCAATTGCTTCCTCCCTGAGGCTGGCGTAGCCCAGTACCACGGTGCCTGCCTGCCCCGCTTCCTGGGGACAGATATAATATCCGCTGATGCCGTACACCTTCACCCCGGCCCCGGCTGCCAGCCGGACCAGCTCCTCCTCGCTTCTTCCTGTCCGGTCGGTCAGAAGAATATGGATTCCCGCATGCTCTCCCTGAACCACAAACCGTTTCTCCAGAGGACGGATGGCTCCCAGAAGCAAGTCGTGTTTGCTTTTGTAGATGGCCCGCATCCGGTTTAAGTGGCGTTCAAAATGCCCCCGCACCAGAAACTGGTACAGAATATTCTGGTCGATTCTGGACACGGTGGAAGCATAGAAGCCTGCCCGCTCCCGGTAAAGCCGCAGCAGGTGCCGGGGCAGCACCATATAGCTGACCCGTATGGCCGGGGCAATGCACTTGGAAAAGGTCCCCAGATAGATGACCCGCTCCTTCCGGTCCAGTCCCTGAAGAGCCGGAACCGGCTTTCCCTTGTAGCGGAATTCGCTGTCGTAATCATCCTCCACCAGGTAGCGTCCCCCGCCGCCTGCGGCCCATTTCAGAAGCTCCTGCCTGCGGCCTACGGGCATGACGATCCCGGTGGGATACTGGTGGGAGGGCATCACGTAGGCAATGTCTGCCCCGCTTTCCTCCAGAAGCCCCGGATTCATGCCGGATGCATCCATGCCCACGGGACACACCGGATACCCGGCGCTGCACAGCACCCGGTAGGCCTGCTTATAGGTGGGATTCTCCATGGCAATCCTGTGGTCCCTGCCCAGAATTCTGGAAAGAAGCATCAGCAGGTATTCGCTTCCCGCACCGATGATGATCTGGTCCGGGGCACACTCCACCCCTCTGGCCGCATGAAGGTATCCCCGGACCGCTTCCCGCAGCCCGGGCTCCCCCTGGGGGTCTCCGGAAAGAAAGAATTCTTTATTGTCATCCACCAGGGTATCCCGGCTCAGCTTCCGCCAGGTATTATAGGGAAAGCTGTCCAGATCAATGCCCCTGGGGGAGAAATCAATCCTGCATCCCCGGTCCGGTTCCACCGCCGCCTCCAGGGCCATTTCCCCGTTTCCTCCAGGCTCCATGTCCACAAGCTCCTCCATCCGGGCCACAAAATATCCCTTGTAAGGAACCGCTTCAATATAGCCTTCTGCCAGAAGCTGCTCATAGGCCATCTGGGTGGTGCTGCGGCTTACTTTCAGATTCTCCGCCAGAACCCGGGTGGAGGGAAGCCGCTCCCCATACCCCAGACTTCCCCGGCGGATCTCCCGGCGGATGTAGGCATAGATCTGTTCATATAAGGGGCGCTTGTCCCCGCTGTCCATGGGTACCAGAATTTCCATGTCTTTTCTCTATTTAGGCAGCTTAAAGGAACTCTTTAAGGACACGATCCGGTTAAACACCGGCGCCCCGGGCCGGCTGTCCTTACAGTCGGCACAGAAATATCCGTTGCGGACAAACTGGAAGCTGTCATAAGCCCCGGCCTCTGCCAGGGCCGGCTCCACATAGCAGGTCTTTAAGACAGTCAGGGAATTGGGATTTAAGTTTAAGGAGCCGTCCTCATTGAGCTTGCCCTTTTCCTCGTCCACAATATTCTCATAGAGACGGCATTCCACGGTCTTTGCCGTTTGTGCCGCTACCCAGTGGATGGTTCCCTTGACCTTTCTCCCTTCGAACCCGGAACCGCTCTTTGTAGCCGGATCATAGGTTCCGTGAACCACCGTAACCCTGCCGTCGGCGTCCTTCTCACAGCCGGTGCAGGTGACAAAGTAGGCGCTCATGAGACGGACCTCATTGCCCGGGAACATACGGAAATACTTCTTTGGAGGCTCCTCCATAAAGTCTTCCCGTTCAATATAAAGCTCCCGCCCAAAGGGCACCATGCGGCTGCCCAGGTCCGGGTTCTCCAGGTTGTTGGGAACCTCCAGCATCTCGGTCTGTCCTTCCGGATAATTGTCAATGACCAGCTTCACCGGGTCCAGCACCGCCATCATCCGGGACTTCTTAAGCTTCAGATCCTCCCGGATACAATACTCCAGCATGGCGTAATCCACAGAGCTGTTGGCCTTGGCCACTCCCACCAGGTCCACGAACATACGGATGGACTCCGGGGTGTAGCCCCGCCTGCGCAGGGCCGCGATGGATACCAGCCTGGGATCGTCCCAGCCGTCCACAATGCCGTCCTCCACCAGCTTCTTGATGTAACGCTTTCCGGTAACCACGTTGGTCAGGTACAATTTGGCAAATTCGATCTGGCGGGGAGGATTCTCAAACTCGCACTCCCGCACCACCCAGTCATACAAGGGCCGGTGGTCCTCAAACTCCAGGGTGCAGATGGAGTGGGTAATATGCTCCAGGGCATCCTCAATGGGATGGGCAAAGTCATACATGGGATAGATGCACCACTTGTCCCCGGTGTTGTGGTGGCTCATGTGGGCCACACGATAGATCACCGGGTCCCGCATATTGATGTTGGGAGAAGCCATGTCGATCTTGGCCCGCAGCACCTTCTCCCCGTCCTTGTATTTTCCTTCCCGCATCTCCTCAAACAGGCGCAGATTTTCCTCCACGGAACGGTTCCGGCAGGGGCTTTCCTTTCCCGGAGTCTTAAAGTCTCCCCGGTACTGGCGGATCTCCTCGGCGCTCAGGTCGCAGACAAAGGCCTTGCCCTTGCGGATCAGCAGCAGGGCACACTCATACATGGCATCAAAATAATTGGAGGCAAAGAACAGACGGTCCTCAAAATCCGCCCCCAGCCACTGGACATCCGCCTTGATGGACTCCACGAACTCGATCTTCTCCTTGGTCGGGTTGGTGTCGTCAAACCGCATATTGAATTTGCCGCCGTAGCGGCAGGCAAGGCCGTAGTTTAAAAGAATGGACTTGGCATGTCCGATATGCAGGTAGCCGTTGGGCTCCGGCGGAAAACGGGTCTGCACATGGCTGTAGACTCCCTCGGCCAGGTCCCTGTCAATCTCCTGCTCAATAAAATTCTTTGAAACGGTCTCTTTGCTCTCTTCCAGAACTTCTTTCTCCTTTTCCATATACAAAGCGCTCCCTTCTCTTCATGTGGATACCCCGGACCCGTCACCGGCGCATTGGGGGTACCCTGGTACCCAAAGCGCATATCCGCCGCGTCGTGGGTATACCCGGTACCCGGAACCTGCCCCTGCGCGTTTCCGGTTTCCCGATAAAAAAAGAACCCTGCTGCACAGCAGGATTCTTCGCTCTCAGTGTCAAACAGTGAAATACACGGCTGACGCCTCCTGTCACATCGGAGAGCTGCTAACCAGAATCGAACTGGTGACCTCAACATTACCAATGTTGCGCACTAC
>CAJTOV010000202.1 GCA_910577765.1 uncultured Lachnospiraceae bacterium | reverse complement strand
AAACCAGTCTGTCGGAAGTCTATAGTCCGACAGATTGGGAAACTTTTAATTAAAAATGAACGGTTTATTGTATGCTCCCCGGAACTGGGAATCGGAGCCGTGACCCAGGATATGTTCCGGCGCCACCAGATCAATCCCCACATTGTCCTGACACTAAAACGGAATGAAACTGCCCTGAGATTAGCCGCATCGGGAATCGGCATGACCTTTACGCCGGCGCGTACTCCCCTTCGCATAGGCCTTTCCCAGCCCATGGCTTATTTCTCCCTGGACAAGCCCATCTACAACCGGCATAGGGGATTGTGCTATCTGGCAGATGAGGCCCTGCCAAAACCTGCCCAGTACTTCATCGAAATGCTGCAAAAAGCCATAGACTCGGACCCGGCGTTCAAAAATCCTGTATGTCAGCTTATTTATCAGCCAGACTGAGGGAGAGTCCGGCGGAATGCCGGAATGGATGCCGCCTCTGGGCCAACGCCGTAGTCGCCAGAATGAATATCGGTTTTCGGAAAAATGTGGATATTTTTCTGAAAAAATTCGGAAAAATGTGAGAAAATGAGGGTTGTATATACGAAAAAATGTGTTAAACTGGATACAGAAACCCTTGTTATGCCTGGCTCCACGGTCCAGGTACCTATATCTTTCAAAAGGATGGTGAACCTTGTGAGACGCAATGCCATGGAAGACCTGATCCGGTGGAAAGTCGACGAAGAACGCAAACCGATGGTACTGAAGGGTGCACGGCAGGTGGGAAAGACCTGGCTGATGAAAGAGTTTGGCAGGAATTTTTATAAAAACCTTGTCTATTTCAACTTTGATGAAGAGGATGCGTTAAAATCCATCTTTGAGTCCAACAAAAATCCCCAGCGGATTCTGGAGCTTCTGGCCCTGATCGCCGGACAGCGGATCGAGCCGGGCAGGACTCTGATCATCTTTGACGAGATCCAGGAGTGCCCGGCTGCTTTAAACGCCCTGAAATATTTCCGTGAGAAGGCCGGTGAGTATCATGTGATTGCTGCCGGCAGTCTCCTTGGCGCGCTCCTTGCCCAGCCAAA
Source organism: uncultured Lachnospiraceae bacterium (assembly GCA_910577765.1). Classification (GTDB taxonomy): domain Bacteria; phylum Bacillota; class Clostridia; order Lachnospirales; family Lachnospiraceae; genus Brotaphodocola. The sequence goes on along the minus strand of CAJTOV010000202.1, from coordinate 4,633 downwards.
ATCTTATCCGGTAGGCATGATCAATCTGCTGGATATCTACCCGCTGACCTTTGACGAATTTCTGGAAGCCAGCGAGCCTGGATTGTACGCCTACTATGCTGGTATCCAGAAAGGCCAGGCCATCGAAAGCATTTTCCACAACCGCCTTCTGGATGTTTACAGCCAATATCTCATCATTGGCGGAATGCCGGAATGTGTCGCGTCCTGGATCAAATACAAGGACCCGGCCCGGATTACCCAGATCCAGCGGAAGCTGATCCAGGTTTATGAAAACGATTTTTCCAAACATAACGGGAACGTGAACAGCGGACGTATCCTTATGGTCTTTCGCAGTATCACCACCCAGCTTGCAAAGGAAAATGAAAAATTCATGTATGGGGCTGTCCGGGAAGGAGGCCGGGCCAGGGATTTCGAGGAGGCCATTGAGTGGCTGGTTTCAGCCGGGATGCTGAACCGGGTTTACAATGTCTCCAAAACGGAACACCCCCTTGCTGCCTTTGACCGGCTGGACTGTTTCAAACTGTTTGTCTTTGATACCGGACTGCTGAAACACATGGCTGGCATTGATAACGGCGCCATCCTCCTGAAAACAGACTACCAGTTCAAAGGCGCCCTGACGGAAAATTATGTGTTGCAGCAGCTAAAAGGGCAATTCCAGCCAGAGCCCCGCTACTTCTCTGATAAACGTGGGGAGATTGACTTTGTGGTACAGAACGGTACCGAAATCATTCCTATCGAGGTAAAGGGCGGGGAGGATAAATCTGCGCCTTCCTTTAAATACTATGTCTCGAAATACGCACCGGAGCATGCCCTGCGTTTTTCCAGGCGTGGGTATGTGGTTAATGGCGGAATTACCAACCTTCCATTGTATCTTGCACGGAAGACCCGGGAGCTGTTGTAAAACGGAGCTATTGCCGTACTCTCAGTGAACAAGGGGCAAGTATCCCCTTGTTCACTTTTCCGCCTCTCTTCATCACTCATCAAACACAAGTATCTTCCCCGGATTCAGAATCAGCTTCTCATCAAAGGCCAGCTTAATGGATTGATACAGCTTATACATCCGCTCCCCTACAAAGGGTTTCAGATACTCCAGCCGCCCGTTGCCGATGCCGTGCTCCCCGGAGAGCTGGCCGCCGAAGGCCTTGGAGGTGGCGTAGAGCTCCTGTAAGCAGGCGCGGGTACCATTTAACCAGTCCTCATCGCTCATGCCCTCTCCCCGGAGCATCTCCGTGTGGATGTTGCCGTCCCCGGCGTGGCCGCAGGGTTCTACCCGGATGTTGTACTTCTGGCCGATGGCCTTGGCAATGCGCACATACTCGGCGATCCGGGACCGGGGAACCACCACGTCGCACTCCTCCTGGGCAATGCTTTCGGCTTTCATGCCTTCCAGAATGGCACCCCGTACCGACCAGATGGAAGCGATCCGCTCCGGGGTGTCTGCCACGTACACATCCAGCGCCCCGGAGGCCAGAGCAGCTTCTGCCGCCTCGTCGCAGGCATTGACCAGCTCCTGCTCACTGCCTGCGTCGTACATGACGATCAGCACAGCCTCCCCTTCCTTTACCGGCAGCATCTTGTGAAGATTCCGCTCCACAATGTCGATCAGTTCCCGCTCCAAGAACTCAATGGCCGTAGGCACCGCAGACAGCTTTAAAAGCTCCGGCACCAGATCAATGCAGGAAGCCAGGTCCCCGTAGGGCATCACCAGGGTCCGGGTGAACTTTGGCATGGGCATCAGCTTTAAGGTCACCTCGGTCAGCACACACAAGGTCCCCTCGGAGCCGATCACCAGGTCCTTGATATCATAGCCGGTGGTATTCTTCACCACATTGGAGGAAAACTGGACGACAGCCCCGTCCGGCAGCACTGCTTCAATACAGCGGACAAAGTCCCGGGTAAGACCGTAACGCACCGCCCGCATACCACCGGCATTGGTAATCACATTGCCGCCGATGGATGCGGTCCGCTCTCCCGGGTCCGGCGGGTAGAACAGTCCTTCCGCCGCGGCGGCAGCCGCCACATCGGTCAGAAGCATTCCCGGCTGGGCGGTAATGGTCATATTGGCCTTGTCCAGACACACCAGCTTATTCATCTTCATGACCGACATCATGATGCCGCCGTACTTGCAGTTGGCGCCGCCGGCAAGACCTGTACCGGCTCCCCGGACTACCACCGGGATATTCTGGTCATAGGCGTATTTCATGATCCCGGACACTTCCTCCTTGTCCAGAACCTCCACAAAAAGCTCCGGCGCAAACACCCCGTACTCCGGCATCTCGTCGTGATAATACTCCCGCTCAATCTCCGCCCCCACCTTCACACGTGCCGGTGCCGTGATGGCGCGGATGGCATCAAAATCCTCTTCTGTCATTTTCTTATATGGAAATGGCATGTCACTCACCGCCCTTTCTGGATTTCATCTCTTCAATCATCGCCGGGAGCACCTCATGCAGATCGTCCTGGACACAGATGCTGGCCAGCCTGAAGATCGGAGCCTCCGGGTCACTGTTGACTGCCACAATACATTCCGAACCGTTCATGCAGGCAGTAAACTGAATAGCCCCGGATACTCCGAAGGTCATAATCAGCTTAGGCTTCACCGTCCGCCCGGAAAGTCCGATCTGGTGGGCCGTATCCCCGTAGCCGCTTTCCACCATGGGCCGGGTAAAGCATAGCTGGCCGCCCATCAGGTCCGCCAGCTCCTTTAGCTGGTCCAGGGCCTTGACTGCGCCGCGGCCTGCCACGACCAGCACATCCTCCTCCTCGATGGATTTCTCATGTTCCAGAATCCGGGCAGAAAGAACCTGAATCCGGGACTGAACCATCAAGTCGGTTACCGGACACAAGGTCACCCTGCCGGTAGGAGTCTCCACCTTCTCGGCCTTATCCATCACCTTATAGCGGACTGTGGCAAACTGGGGGCGGGAATTGGTAATGAGAATCTGGGCCATGATATTGCCCCCAAAGGCGGGACGGATCTGGACTAAGTCCGTGTTGGCCTTCATCTCCAGCTTCGTACAGTCTGCGGTGAGGCCTGTGTGGAACCGGGTGGACAGCCGCGGCGCCAGGGACCGTCCCAGGGAGGTTCCCCCTACCAGTACCACAGAGGGCTTCAGACTGGAGATACAGTCTGCCACCGCGTCGGTATAGCAGTCTGCCTTAAAGCCTGCAAAGCCCTCATGCTCATACACAAAGACCTCACTGACCCCGTATTGCAGCAGCTTCCCGGCATTGGCTGCCGTTCCCGCCGGTCCTACCATCACCGCATACACCTGGTAGTCCACCGGCGCCGCCAGCTTCCTGGCCTCTCCGATCAGCTCGTAGACCACCGGATGGATCTCTCCCCCCTCCTGCTCGGCATAGACCAGAATGCCGTTCCATTTGCTCTTGTCCTCTTTTTTGGCTTTCTGCTCAAAGTACAGGGCCTGGTTTGGGCACTCCCGGACACAGATACGGCACATCCGGCAGTTTTCGTTGAGCTCTATGCCCTGTTTCCCCATGGAAATGGCTCCAAAGGGGCATTTTTCAATACAAAGTCCGCAAAGACTGCATTTCTCCGCGTCAAATTTTAAAAAGTCCATGATGATACCCCTTTCTATATGTACTTCCGCTCCTGGAGCATGGCAAATACCTTTCCTGCCTTTTCCCGGGCAGTGCCTTCCACATAGACATTGGAGGCCATGACCTCCGGCGCGAAAATCCGTTCCACGCTGGTAGGTGATCCTACCACCCCGAACCGGCTTAAATCCTTTTTCCCAAGGTCTTCATAGCATAAGGTACGGACCTTCCGGTCCCGGGTCTTCTGCAGCATCCGGTAGGAAGGAAGACGGGGCACGCATATGTCCTGGTCCACGGTCACCAGGCAGGGGAACTGCATCCGGGACACCTGGGTCACGCTGCCGAAATTCTGGCGCAGGGTAATCTGTTCCTCATCCACGCTTTCAATGGCCCCCACCCAGGCACAGTGGGGAATATGCATGTGCTCTGCAATGGCGGGGCCGATCTGGGCGGTGTCCCCGTCAGTGGTCTGGCGTCCGCAGATGATTAAGTCTGCCCCGCCCAGTGTCCGGATTCCCCGGGCCAGGGTATAGGAGGTTGCCAGCACGTCGGACCCGGCGAACTTCCGGTCGCTTAGGATTACCCCCTGGTCTGCTCCCATGCTGTATGCGTCCCGGATCATGGCCTCTGCCTGGGGCGGCCCCATGGTCAGGACCGTCACAGTCCCCCCTGTCTGTTCCCGAATCCTCAGTGCACATTCCAGTGCATACAAATCATAGGGATTGGTCCGGGCGCTTTGCCCGGAACGCTTCAGATTGCCGGTTTCCGGATCAATATCCACCTTCTGGGTGGCGGGAACCTGCTTCATACATACAATGATCTTCATGAATCTTTCCTGCCTTCCTTGTATTGTTGTGCCGCAACACTCCAGATCACTCTTAAACGGTTACGGCATCACCGCATATCCGTCCTGTGCGGTCTGCCACGGTGTCCATTATAGCAGGAATTCACGGCAAAGTCTACAGCCATTTAAAGCTTTAAAGCGTGAAATTCACAACAGTTATTACGTTACAGTTCACAGGGCGGGGAAAACTGGACGAAAACAGACGTCAAGCTGGCTTGTAAGACTGTTTTT
>CAJTOV010000201.1 GCA_910577765.1 uncultured Lachnospiraceae bacterium | reverse complement strand
CCTTGTGCATCACTGTACCCGTGAAAGTGCGGTGTTCCACTGAAAAAGACATCCTGGTCCTGGCTTCTGTCCCGGTCTCATGTTCCGATTTCCCGGACATCCTGACCGCCATCCCGGTTTCCGGCGCCACCTCTGTCCCGCACTGTATCCGCATCTGGCAGTCTGTGCCAGTATCCACCCGGACTGGCACCTGGACAGCCATGGACACCGGGTTAAGATCAATGGTATCCCCGCCATAATAGCCATCCAGGCTCTGGCTGCCGTCCAGCTCCCACGATCCGTCCAGGCATAGCTCCGGCAGGTTGAACATAGGGTAAAACTCTGTTCTAAACCGGACGGCTGCCACCTGGGAACATACGTCCTGCTGTACACTACCCCGGTACACCTCATACAGCTTCAGCAGGATATTGGCCGGTTTCATAAAAGAAACGACTCTGTGTATATTTCTTGCCAGAAGAATATCCCGGTCAATCACCCTTACGGTTATCTGGTAGGCCGCACCGTCCACCTCCAGGTCAAAATTATGGGTGCCGCACATGACAGCAAGTACCGCATTCAGCTTGTTTTCTGTATAGGGCAGATCACTGGCATAATAGCCCCGGATTCTCCGGCGCCGGTCGTCCAGATTATCCCTGACACCTGGTATAATGCCAAGAATAGCCTCATGCATGGCACACCCGTCTTCATCCAGGCGCTCCAGAAACTGGTTGTTGAATACCCTTTCCAGATCCACCAGTGTCCGCCTTAAAAGATAATCATTCGCTTTTGCAATCTCCTGGAACTCCCGTATATGGGCAATATGCTCCGGAAGCCAGTGTATTGTACTGATCTCCATCATATCCCGATCACCTCCCCCGGTATGGGCACTTCATCAGATCCCAGAACCAGGTTCCCTTCTGCTCCATTGATCCGGGTTCCCGCCACATCCTTAACACCCTTCACTCCCAGGATTGCCGCCTCCGTCCGGCTGACATAAACTGTTCCATGGTCATCCGGCCCCCCTGACGGCCATTCCCGGCATACAGAAACCAGATATTCCCTTACTGCATCACTGATCTGCTCCCGGAGGATTTCCCATGAATAGCCGTTCCGGAAAGTAACCTGCGTCTCCAGGTTAATCTCTACCCCGGTCACAGAAACAACCGTAACCCGGTGTCCAATCGGTGCAATCCCATACCCTGCTTCCGGTGCAGGACACATGGCCTGCTGGATCTGTTCCACCAGATAACCGGATACCGGTCTGTAATCGGAGCCGATCAGGACGCACCGGACCGTTCCAGGACCATCCCACACCGGATAGATCTTGGCTCCCCCGATCCCTTCGAATGCCGTCAGGTGCTCTTTATATTCAGTAACGTTCCCGCCAAATGAGGATTCCCTGAAACTGTTCATGTATTTCCGGTAAAGTGCATCCCTGCCGTCCGCATCCCGTCCAGCCACCAGAATTTCTGTAATCTCAGCCCGCGTCAGACCGTCCACATGGGTAATCGGCGTCAGTTTTCCGCTTAGACCATTGGAACTGCTTCCAGGCTGCTCACACTGCATCAGGTAGCTGTGGACCATGTCGCCCAGTTCTTCCACCACCACATAACTGTGCGCTGACAGTGAAAACCTGGCACCGGATGGTACGTCCGCATCGGCTACCATACGCACCTGGGCGCAGGTGGCCTCCTCCGGAAATATGGCACGCGCCGCTGCCAGTGTCACGAGGTTTTCATAATCGGCCCTGGCAGGATCTGCCTGCCTCATGATATAATCCGCCTGGATATACAGCTTCTCCAGTTCAAATGCCATCACAGCCAGCGCATTATGTACCAGCGATCCTTCCCCTTTCAGGATATCATCACTGATCTGTGCCTTCCCCTCCTCAAGCAGTCTGTTAAATGTCATGTCCTCAAACACTGTTCTCTACCTCAATTCTCCCAAACCGGGTTACTGCCGCAAAAGAGACTTTAAGCTTTGTCCCTTCCAGGACAGCCACAAAATCATCCAGTTGCGTAATATAAGGGCTGACCAGCAGGGCCTCCTCTGTTTCTGTCCTGCAGTCTGCCTGGAGATATGCATCTGTCACAGTTTCCCCGATATACTGCTCATATTCAACACCGTACATCCAGGAATAGATTGCATACCGGTAACGCTCCGTGTGCAGCGTGTTCCAGATCCAGACCATAACAGCCTCTTTCCCCTCAACGGTTTTCCCGGTCAGCTGTCCTGTGGCAAAATCAACACCATATTCCCGGGGAACCGGGACCACCCCGGTTTCCCCCTCCGCTTCCCTGAGTACTTCCCGGGAAAGAAAAGACGGCAGAATACTCATACTCCCACCACCCTTTCCAGAACCAGGTATTTTTCCTCAGATATCTGGCAGACTACCACCGCATCACCGGCCTCCAGGGCTGGCAGATAACTGGACCGGTCTGTGCACTGCCCGCCTCCGGCCGGGGCAGTCATGGAAACTCCCGTTGCACTCCGCTGGAGAAGATGGGACGCAATGATCAGATCCTCCTCTGCCAGTTCCATATTTCCTGCCTTACATGATCTGGGCCCCGTCATAACCGCAAGCTGGATCCCTTTGCCGGCATCGGGACTCCCCTGCATCATTCCAAGCATATCATCTGCCCATGCCATGTCACGCCTCCTTGTCTGTTTCCTTTGTATCCATGATGCTGTCAAATACCAGCTCAAGCTCCATTGTATAGATTCCGTTCTCCCAGACATGTCTGTCCGATGCGATCCAGTACAGACCCGTCAGCCCGGTAGCACTGTCGCGCAGTGTCACGTAATAGCAGCTCAGACAGTTCCGGTCCCCCAGGGACCTGATCCGGATTCTCTGGGAAGGAGCTGTGCACAGATGACTGCCTGCTGCCGCTGCCGGATCCACGCCTCCCTCCTGCTTGTAAACCTTCTGGAATGTCCCGTAAACACTTCTGCTCTCCTGGTCACTGACCTCCCCGGTCTGATTTCCCTTTTCATCAAAGATTTTTACACAGTTGACAATACTGTCCATGGTTTCCTCTATGCTGGACTCCGTAATATTTTCAGAATCATCCAGGGCGAATCCTGCCACCACCCACTCGGTTTTGTAGACTGCAAATCCCCTCTTATAAATCATTGGGAAATATTTGTCACCAGTGATCCGGTGCGCCTTTGTATAGGCAGCCATGATCACATCGTAGGGTGACATTCCGTCACACAGCATGGATTTAATATTTACCCCCGTCGGGTAGAGATACCTGACCGGGATCTGTATTTCATCACATACCCGTTTTCCCACTGCCTCCGGCGTCACATTCTTGAAATTGTACTGTACTTCGCTTTCCAGCATGTTCTTCATCATGTCATAGGCCGTATAGGAAATGGTCCCGACAGCACTGGATTTTTCGGATCCGAAAAACTGCCCGTAGAACACCTCCTCGCTGTCAGGGGAAAATGATACCAGGTCCCCCGTACAGATTCGTGGAATGCTGAAATGGTCATCTGGTGCATTAATATAGTCAACCGTCATCTGTCTGGCAGCAGAACCCGCCGAACCGCTCCATTCAGTCCTGCTGACCGCATTTGTAATATTGTACTGCAGGCCGTCCGCCTGCCGGATCAGGCTGATATTCATCCCGGCACCGCCAGTACCATCCCCACCTGGATCATGTTCGGATTGCTCCCGATGATGCCTTTATTCTGCTCATAGAGGGCTGCCCAGGAAGCTGATCCCGTCAGTTTCCTGGCGATTGCAGACAGTGTATCCCCCTTCCGTACTGTATAGGTTGTCGGACCGGTCCGCTCATCAGAAGCACGGGAGGCTGTGGCCGACACAGTCTCCCCGGCTCCCGGACTCCCCTGGACAGAATCCAGGGTTACAACCGAGGATACCCCGGCATGGACATTCCGGTATTCCTTCATTGCCAGTGTATAACTGACATCACCGGTTCCATCATCCTCTCCCCATTCAAAACTCTGTATCCGGCACCTCATGCTGGCGGATGTCCCCGTCATGACCAGTTTCACTGTCCCGCTGCGTTTCATACTCTCGATCATATCCACATACTGCATGGGACTTTTGAGTCCCGAATATTCACAGTATCCGGGATCGTAGAACGACGGAAAGAAGGAACTGAAGGATACCTGCAGCAGTCCCCGCTTTCCTTTCAGAAGAATCTCCCCCAGGCCAGTGACGGTGACGGTTTCATCCATCTGGGCACTGCTTACCTGGTAGCTGGACGGCAGTACGGGGATCCTCAGTTTTTTTGATCCTTTAAGCCATATTTCCACTGAATGTCCACCTCCCCCTGACCTCTGACTGTTTTTTCAGCTTCCGCACAATTGCTTCCGCAATTCTGTCAATATCCGCATCCTCACGGACAATAATCTGGTCCGCAAGCTTTGCTATGGTGATATTTGTCCCGCCACCGGACGCACCTTCCTGTCTGGCCATACGGATGCTCTCATCATGGGGATACACCCTGGAACCGCGGGGAAGGTCAATAATCTCGCCTCCACGCTCTGATACCTGGGCCAGCCCACCTGCCCAGTTTGCAGTTCCAGCTGCCAGGGCCGGTATTGTGGGAAGGTTTATGGACTTTCCGCCAATCCCCGGTACCCAGTCCGGAATTTTAACTCCGTTTAACGCTCCCAGTACCCCGTTCACCGCACCGACGATCCCGTTAAGTGTGCTTTTGCATACGGCGCCCATACTTCCCACCACACCGGTAACAATGTCAGACGCCCCCTGCCAGGCCAGTTCCCAGTCCCCGGTAAACACACCGGTCAGGAAGCTGATAATGCCGTTTAAAACTGTCATGAATCCGTCAAGCACGGCAAGGACTGTATCAACCGAAGCAATAACAAAACCGGCAAGCCCGGAAACCGCTACCGTAATGGTTCCTCCCAGCAGGTCCACAATGAATGATCCGACTGCAGACAGCACCGGGTTCACCCCCTGGAATTTATCCATGATGCTCTGTATGTGCCCGCGGATGCTTTCAAAATACGGCGACATTGCCTGCATGGAATTTCTGAACATGCCAAAGTGGGATCTTACGGCTATGACCACGGCTATAAGCGCCACAATCGCCGCAATGACCAGGCCGCAGGGGGACGTGACAAGTCCAATCATCCCGCCCATGGTTTTAAATCCCGTAGCCGCCATTTTCACCAGTGGAATCATTTTCGTGAACCCGGTGATCACCTTCCCGGTAACCACAAGTACCGGACCTGCTGCCGCTGCCATCCCGGCCCACCGGATAGCCGAATCCACCTGGGCATCTGACAGACCGTTGATCCGTTCCATAAGGCCCTGGGCATATTCAGCTGCCTTTTTGATATACGGGAGCATCCGGTTCCCGAAAGCGATCGCAGCACCCTCCACAGCAGACTTCAGTATGGTAATCTGCCCGTTCAGGTTATCGAGCTGTGTGGCTGCCTGCTGCGCAGCGCTCCCTCCGGCATCCCCCAGTCCGGACCATAGTTCCTGCACCCTTGCTGCCGAGGAGGCTGTCATTTTATTAAACGCATTCATACCATTGGTTGTAAAAATGGTATTTTTTAATGCATTCGCTTCCTCCTCACTCATGGTCCGCAGGGATCCGGCCAGTTCATCCACAACCGTATTGAAATCCCTGGCGCTTCCGTCCGCATTGTATGCAGAAACCCCCAGACGGTCCAGGGCCGCCTTTGCTTCCTGGGTCGGTGAATACAGATCC
>CAJTOV010000200.1 GCA_910577765.1 uncultured Lachnospiraceae bacterium | reverse complement strand
GCTACGTTTTCTTACGGTCAGCGCGGTAAACGCGCAGACCTGTCTGAACTGTTACTTTTTGTGGCCGGCAGATACCGGCTCTGGAAAATGTTTTCACAGGTCCTCCGGTGACACAGGATTCATAAGCAGGGACTGTTTGCGGAATAACAGCCGGTATGCTATACTTTTGATAAAATAACAGACATGCTCTGGGCAAAGGAGGATATGACCATATGATGAATGGCTTAGAACTGGCAAAGAACTACTATGAAACTTACGCCCGCCCCATGCTCCATAAGAAGTACCCGGAGTACGAATCCCGGATTGCCGTGGGCCTGGTGGGGGAGGGGTCCGAGTGCTTCGGCTTTGACGATGCCCTGTCCAGGGACCATGACTTTGGTCCGGGACTCTGTCTCTGGCTGGAGGAAGGAGATTGCCGGGAGATCGGCAGCAGGCTTCAGCAGGATTATGAACAGCTTCCGGCCCGGATGGAGGGGCTGGAGGCCAGACGGGACAATGCCATGACCGGTCACAGAATCGGCGTGTGGGAGACCGGGGAATTCTACCGGCATTTTCTGGGAAGGTCCGGCGTGCCGGAGAGTCCCATGGACTGGCTCAGACTGCCGGACAGCTACCTGGCGGTAGCTACCAACGGGCAGGTGTTCCGGGATGACCTGGGCCGTTTTAGCCAGATCCGCCGGCATCTTCTGGAAGGCCGCCCGGAAGACGTGCGCATCAAGAAGATGGTGGCGAGGGCTGCGGTCATGGCCCAGGCAGGCCAGTACAATTACCCCCGCTGTGTATGCCGGGGCGAGATGGTGGCGGCGTCCCTGGCCCTGGCGGAATTTATGCGCCATGCCATGGAGCTGGTGTATCTTCTCAACAGCCGTTACGCCCCTTTTTATAAATGGATGCACAGAGGGCTGGGAGAGCTTAAAACGCTGGGGGAACTTAAGGGTCTGTTTGCGGAACTGGCGGATGCGGGAGATTGCGGCACGGGAACAGAGCCTGTGGCAGAAGCAAAAGCTTCAGGCACCACGGATAGCAATAACACTTCCGGTGAACACAGAGGAATCAGGATCTCCCCCCGGGATAAGCAGGAAGTCATTGAGGAAATCTGCAAAGCCGCCGCGGCAGAGCTGAATGCCCAGGGACTCACCAGCAGGTCAGACCCCTTCCTCCAGGTTCATCTGGATGAGATGATGAGCCGGATTTCCCGGCCGGAGATCCGGAGACTTCACTGGCTGGTGGGGTGAGACAGGAAAAGTAAGGGAACGTGAAGCGGCCGGACTTTTAAGTCCGGCCGTTATACGCATCCTCCCGCTCCAGCGCATTCTCCAGCCACTGGATATAGGAGGTTTCCCGCAGGATAGCCCCCTCCAGTACCAGAAAGTCGCCATATTCCCGGGTGCCCAGGGCAGGGGCTTTACCCTGGTAGTTCTGCTCCATAATATCTGCCAGATACCGGCGCTTGTCCTGGTGCTTCTTCACATGGTCATGAAGGTGGTTCTTCATCTCCTCACGGCTCATAAAGTCGGAGAAATACATCCGCAGCCGGAACACATCCTTGGGGGTAGGAGGCAGCGGGTCCTCCTGAAGCAGCCACTCCCGCAGCTCCCGGCGTCCGGCGTCCGTGATGGTATACAGCTTTTTCTCCATCTTCTCCCCCTGGATGACCACCTGGCAGGTGAGAAGTCCCTCATCCACCAGCCGCCCCAGCTCCGGGTAGACCTGGCTGTGCTTGGCATACCAGAAATTGGCCAGCTGGTTATTGTTGAATTCTCCGGTAATGTCGTAACCGGTCATGGGCATCCGGCTGATCAGGCCGAGGATCGCATATTTCAATGTTCTCATATGGGTCTCTCCTTTAGGAAGCATTCACCATAAAGTGGGCGGTATCGGAATTTCCGTTTCATATGAAACTTTCAACATGTCTAATTTGTAATAGTTATTTTATCATAAAACCTACCGGAACACAACCAGTTCATCCCCTGGAACAGCCCCTTGTGAAAAATATACAAAATCCCGGGGCCGGAATCATTTAAAATGCTGAAAATGAAAAAATAAACATGTCAATATTTACACGTTGTCCTGACTGTGCTATAATGCAGACATAGGCGTTAAAAAAATAACAAGGCATCATTCCGGGCATAAGCCCCCCCGCCGGCAGGCCAATACCGGCTGCGGCAGATGTACCGGTACTGTTACTAAGGCTCCAGCCGGAAACCAGAGGTATATCATGGAACTCCTGAAGAAAACCATCAGCCAGTGTCTGGCCCTGCGGACCAGGGAGACTCCCCAGAATGCGGCAATGGAATACCGCAGCCAGAGCTATACCTGGGAGGAAGTGCACAGGCTGTCGGATTATCTTGCCATCCGCATGATGACTATGGGAATCGGCAAAGGGGATCTCGTGGGACTCTGGAGCGTAGACACACCCAACTGGATTCTCACCTTTCTGGCTCTGGCCAAGACCGGGGCGGTTCCGGTACTGATTGATACCGGCTGCCGGGAGCAGGAACTGGGGGAAGCGATCTGCCGGACAAAACTGGGGTTTCTGTATTACGGTGACGGCTGGGGATCCCTGGTCTATGAGTCCATGGCAGACCGGCTCCGGCGGCAGGAGTGGTGCCGGGGGGTGCGCTGGGTTCCCATTGGCCGGGACAGTACCGGGCGGTGGATGTCCGATGCCAGCTTTGTGTCCTCGGAGAAGAGCCAGATCGGCCACAAGCGGCTGAACCGGAGACGGAATCAGGTGAAGCCCCAGGACACGGCGGTGATGCTTCCGGCCGGCTCCTATGGAGACGGTGCCGGAAGCTGCGGGGAGACGGGGCCTGCCCGGCGCCCTGCAGACCGTGCCGGTTTCCTGGCCCTGACTCACTGGGAACTGGTCAACAGCATACCAGGCACCTGGTCAGAAGGCCCTGGGGACAGACAGAATATGGTCTGTCTGGAGGTTTCCCGGTTTTCCGGCCTTGCAGTGCTTCTTCAGTTGTTGACTAGTATCCATGTTGGGAGTACAATGGATTTAAAAGGCGGGCCGGACCCGGACGGCAGCCTGCCCCAGGGCAGCGGGACAGTCTGGTTTCCCAGACAGTCTCCGGACAGCCCCCAGAACATGTAAACCATATGGGAAAGCAATTTCCCATATTATTTAAAGGAGGTCAAACAATGATTCTTTCTGCCAAGTATGAATTAATGAGAAAGAACTTCCGCAACTTTGCGGAAACCGAATTCACAACCGAGATCCAGGAACAGCTGGACCGGGAAGGTGGATTCAACTGGGACATCTGGAACAAGATGGCAAAATACGGCTTCACAGGCTGTAAGCTTCCGGTAGAGTACGGCGGACAGGGCGGCGACAGCCTGGCTTATGTGCTGATGAACGAAGAGTTCTCCCGGGTATGCCCGGTGCTTGCCATCTATGCCAACACCCCCAATTCCCTGGGCGGCGGCCCCTTGCTGGCCTGCGGCACCAAGGAGCAGCTTGAGAAGTACATAACCCCTGTGGCAAAGGGCGAGAAGCAGATTGTGTTTGCCCTGACCGAGCCGGGTGCCGGTTCCGATGCAGGAAGCATGACCACCCGTGCCGTGGCAGACGGCGACTACTATGTGCTTAACGGCCGGAAGTGCTTTATCTCCGGGGCACCCATTGCAGACTATGCCGTGGTGTATGCCCGGACCAATCCCAACCTGAAAGGGGCCAGGGGCATTTCCATGTTTATTGTGGATATGAAGCTGCCTGGAGTTTCCTGCGGCAAACCGGAGCCCAAGATGGGTATTTCCGGCTATCCCACCAGTGATATTGTGTTTGAAAATGTACGGGTCCACAAGAGTGACCTCCTTGGGCCTCTGGATAAGGGCTATGCAGTAGCCATGAAGACCCTGGACGGCGGACGTCTGGGTGTGGCCGCCCAGTCTCTGGGACTTGCCCAGGGCTGTCTGGACGAGGCCATCCAGTACTCCAAGGACAGAAAGCAGTTCGGCAAACCGATTTCCTACAACCAGGGCATCAGCTTCATGCTGGCAGACATGGCTACTGAGATCGAAGCGGCCCGCTGCCTGGTCTACAATACAGCCATGGCCAAGGATGCCGGGGACAAGAACGCTTCCATGATGTGCTCCATGGCCAAATACTATGCTTCCGAGATGGCCAACCGGGTAGCCGGAAAAGCCATCCAGATCCATGGCGGATACGGCTTCATCAAGGATTACAAGGTGGAGCGCCTGTACCGTGACGCAAGAGTCATGACTCTGTATGAAGGAACCAGCCAGGTACAGCAGATCGTTATTTCCAGAAATCTGTTAAAGTAGGAGGACGAGAAAATGAGAGTGTATGTATGTGTAAAACAGGTTCCGGATACGTCCGGAAAGGTTGCTGTGAAGGAAGACGGTACCCTGGACCGGGGGTCCATGGAGACCATCATCAACCCGGATGATCTGGCTGCCATGGAGGCTGCTTTGCAGCTGAAAGACACCACCGGCTGCCAGGTGACTGCCGTGACCATGGGCCCGCCGCCGGCAGAAGGCATGCTGCGGGAGCTGATCGCCATGGGCGCAGACGACGCGGTACTGATCTCGGGCCGGGAGTTCGGCGGCTCCGATACCTTTGCCACCTCCCAGATCATTGCTGCCGCCCTCCACAACCTGGGCCTTGGGGAAGAGGACCTGATCTTCTGCGGACGCCAGGCCATTGACGGCGACACGGCCCAGGTAGGTCCCCAGATTGCGGAGAAGCTTCAGATCCCCCAGGTAACGTATGCGGCAGACATTGAGAAGAACGGCAATACCTTAAAGATCAAACGGCTCCTGGAAGACGGCTACATGACCGTGGAGGTACAGACTCCCTGCCTGATTACCTGCGTGAAAGAGTTAAACGATGCCCGCTATATGACCATCAAAGGAATTCTGGAATGCTACGACAAGCCCATGACGGTTCTGGATTACAATGCATTGAAGGATGAGCCCCTGATTGATCCCACCACCATCGGACTGAAAGGCTCACCCACCAACATTTTCCGTTCCTTCACCCCGCCCCAGAAGGGCGCAGGCCAGATGCTTACCGGAACGGCAGAAGAAGCAGTGGCAGAGCTGGTGGGCCAGCTTGCCAGGAAGCATGTGATCTAAAAACCAGAACAGTTTCCGGGAGACCGTGACAGGGAGCTTCTGGAAAGGTTTGATAATTATAGAATAAGAGAGGACAAGAATATGGCTTTTAATAGTGCTGAAATTAATGAATTCAGTGATATCTGGGTATTCTGTGAGCAGCGGGAAGGCAAGCTTATGAATACGGATTTCGAGCTGGTCAGCGAAGGCCGGAAGCTGGCGGATGAGCGGGGCTCGAAGCTGGTGGGCATTCTCCTTGGGGGCGAAGGCATCGGGGAAGCAGCCAGAGAGCTTGGCGGCTACGGTGCGGACAAGGTGATCGTATGTGAGGACCCGGCCCTGGCCGTGTACACCACCGACGCTTACTGCGACGTGATCTGCGACGTGGTCATGGAGAAGAAGCCGGAAGTTCTGCTAATCGGCGCTTCCAACATCGGCCGTGACTTAGGCCCCCGTGTGGCGGCAAGACTTCACACCGGCCTGACTGCCGACTGTACCCATCTGGACATTGACATGGACAGGTATGTCCAGTTTTTGCGGGAGTCCTCCACCATTGACGTGGATTCCGTAAAATTCAAGATGGAAGACACCAATCTGAAAATGACCCGTCCCGCATTTGGCGGCCACATAATGGCTACCATCATCTGCCCCAGGTTCCGTCCCTGCATGTCCACGGTCCGTCCCGGGGTCATGAAAAAGGCGGAATTTGACCAGGCAAAGG
>CAJTOV010000199.1 GCA_910577765.1 uncultured Lachnospiraceae bacterium | reverse complement strand
TTCCACATCGGGCGAACGCCCGATGCTTCTTGTCCGGCATGGCCGGACAAGAAGACGCCCCCCGTGAATAGTAACATTTTATCCTCTTTCACTGAGGGTTGCTTTTTTCCGGAGAATTGTGTATGCTTATTGCATTACCCCGCGCCGGCTGCCAGCCAGCCATAACCGGTATCGTACGGACACGGGCAACCAGAAGGAGAATCCAACATGGCAGAGGCACTGACCAACCAGGCATACGAATATCTCTATGACAAAATCGTTTCCTGCCAATACAGACCAGGGCAGGAATTAAATGAAAAACAGCTGCTGGAGCAGACAAAATTCGGCAGGACTCCCCTGAGGGAAGCCCTCCTGATGCTCCAGTCCGATAAACTGCTGGAAATCTATCCCCGCAAAGGCATGCGCATTGCCCCCTTTACGGAAAAAAGCATTGATGATCTCTATCAGACAAGAAAACTCATTGAGCCCACCGTATGCCGCAAATATATCACCCTCTATTCCAAAAGCAGGCTTCTGGAATTCCAGAAGCTGTTTGAACAGACGGAGAATACTTCCGAGGTGGAGGAGTTCCGTATTGATACCTCCTTTCATTCTTATCTGGTGGGAATCACGGACAACCAGATCCTGATGGATATGTACCATTCCGTTATGATCCACCAGCTGCGTCTGGCCGTCTACGCCGCCATGCTGGACGCCTCCAGCCGTACCGACAATCTCCGGCAGCACAAGGCCATCATTGACGCTCTTTTGCGGGAAAATGAGGAGGATGTGCAGGATGCAGTGGTCCTCCACATCAACCACTCCCTGATCAAATCATTAAAGCTGCTGCGCAGCAGTGGGAACGGAAATGGCTGAAGAAACACAGATTTCTGATAGAAAAATGGAAATAGCATATAGGAATATTGAAGATTTGAACAGTACCTGAATAAGGTGATACTGCCGGAACCGTATCCGGGTGACCGGCTTATACTACCCGCAGCGGACAAGGAGCGGGTGCTTCCCCGTTCACTGAGGGTACGGATTGTGAAAACCTGGAGCGGGTCCGCTCTCTGCTGCAGGAGACATCATCCCGTCTATCCCGGATCCCTGGTATACCGGCACCTGGGATAATTGCCGCATCCATAGAAAGGGCCATATCTCCCATTCCGCATCACCAGCTCTCCCCCACATCTGGGACACACTTCTGCCGCCGGTTCCCGGGACTGTCCGGGGCCGGCTGCTGCCATCCGTTTTCCCATTTCCTCAAAGCATTTCCGGTTCATGACACAGTCATTTAAGGCCCTGTGGGCGCCTTCCGTACTGATCCGGAAACAGGCGGCCAGATCTACCAGACGGTGGCGGGGCAGATGTTTCATGCAGCTTCTCGCCATATATAAGGTATCAATATAATCGTTCCCCAGATCCCGGCTGTGAAACTTCTGCATGGCTGCATTTAAAAACTTCATATCAAAACTATGTATGTTATGGCCCACCAGCGTCTCATCCCCGATGAAAGCCAGAAACTGCCCCCACACGGCTTTCAGCGCCGGTGCGTCCGCCACCATGGCATCGGTGATTCCGTTGACTCTGGAAGCGGCGGCAGGAATGGGCCGGCCGGGATTGACCAGAGTGGAAAAGGTTTCCTGCACTGCACCGCCTTTCACCTTGACCGCAGACAGCTCGATAATCTGGTCCGTCACCGGACTCAGCCCGGTGGTCTCCAGGTCAAAGACCACATAGTCCGGCTGGTATGCAGACAGACGTCTGCCTATCTTTTGTCTTTCCATAATTTCCCCTTTGCCTGTATATACATATCTACTACAGCATTTTAGGTCTGTTCCTGCCCTAATACGAAAATCTACCCTTTTATCCCCCGGACCATCCGCAACACCCCGGCTCCCTCCAGGGTCTTCACCACCACATAGAACAGAACCGAGTTAATGGGCCACATCACCAGATTCTTCACCACCCGGGCAGGCAGCAGCACCATAAAGGCTTTTCCGTACAGCATACTGAGCCACAAGGTTCCCAGCAGCATGTTGCAGATCACGGACACGGTCAGCTCCGCTGCCAGCACCCGTCCCATAGAAACTGGCTTTCTGTAGAAAAAGAAGCCATATAGTACCCCTGCCAGCGCAGCCCCCAGGGTGAAGCCCGGAAAGAATCCGCCCACAGGCTTGATCAGGTACTTAAGCACGTCCAGGACACCCCCAAAGACACCGCCAAACACCGGACCAAACAGATAATATACCAGCTGGTTGGCAATGGTGGAAAAGCCGATCCGGATATAGTCTCCCAGCTGAATGGAGAAATACCCCAGCACAATCGACACGGCCCCCAGCATGGCCGCAGCCGTAATGGCCCGGGTACTGCGCAGTTCACTGTAGGAACCGGTAAACAACGTTGCCAATTTTTTCATAATAAATTACCTCCTTTGCAGACTTCTCGAACCACAAAGGAGATAACCGGAACACCGGGCAGATTCCCCGCCCAGCCCTCTATCCTCTTTGCAGCGGGATGCGGACCATGCACCGCAAGGACGTCCTTGTCCTTTTCGTCCGGCTGGCAACTCCCCGTCCACCCGGCACTTGACGCGCACAGACCTACTCTGCATTCTGTATAATGGTTTTATGGAATGGCTCCTGTTTACGGAGTCATTCCTGTTTCAGACCAAGTATATCATATTTCGGCAGAATGTAAAGTGATTTTTTATGGAACTGCTCCGGCCCAGATTCCGGCCATTCCGTGCATCCTCCCAGCCCATCAGCATGGTGATCGACTGGAGTGTGGACAGTTACCGTCAGAGTTCACAGCAGACGAAAAGAAGGCCGGCCCTATATTCGTAGGACGGCCTTCGTCATAACCGGTCTGTTTACTTGTAACTGGTTTCCTGCTTCAGAGCTTCCTGGTCCGGGAAATCTTACATTTCTCCAAGCCCGCTCTCAATTGCCTTGCTGATGGTCTCCATAGCAGCCTCTTCGTCCTCGCCGTCGCAGATCAGATTGATCTCGGTACCGGACTTGATGCCTGCTGCCATGACGTTGAGCACGCTCTTGGCAATGATCTTCTTTTCGCCGCACTCAATGATCACATCACATTTGAACTTCATGGCGGTCTGGGACAGCACTCCTGCTGGTCTCAAATGGAGTCCGGACGGGTTCACAACAGTCAGTGTTTTACTAAGCATAATACTTGTCTCTCCTTTTAATTTTTATATTTCCCTCATCAAGTATGTGGCACATGGCATGTCCACATCTTATATAGAATTTTAGTACAAATTTGGCCGGGTGTCAAGTGAATAGTTACGGTTCGCGGGTCCGCTCGTAACAGTTCAGATACCCCTTGAACTGTTACGGGAGAACACACACCCGCAGTAATCCTGCCTGTAAAGGCCATACGCCCGGGACAGCTCTATGGACCGCTTATATCCGTTCTTCTTCTTAAAGTCCGAAGGCAGATGCCGGACACCGAAAAGGGCCCCTGCTTCCTCACCGATTTCATTGAGCTTTGCCGCATTCTTCAACGGGCTGATGGTCAGGGTGGTGGTAAAGTAGTCGTAGCCGCCTTCCCTGGCTGCCTTTGCGGCTTCCTTAAGACGCAGAAGGAAGCACTGAACGCACCGCTCTCCCCCTTCCGGCACCTGTTCGTATCCTTTGACTGCCTGGTAGAACCGGTCCGGATCGTAGGGTCCTGCCTGGAAGGTCACCGGGTGAAGGGCAGGCAGCTCCGCAACCAGACGCTTCTGCTCCCGGACCCTGGTTTCGTACTCCTGGGGCGGAAAAATATTGGGATTATAGTAAAATACGGTGATGGAAAAGTACCTGGACAGATATTCCAGCACATAACTGCTGCAAGGGGCGCAGCAGCTATGCAGCAAGAGCCGGGGAACCCGGCTCTCTTTCTCACATTCTGCAATAATGGTTTCTAATTCTCTCTGATAATTCCTCTGGTTCATACTTCCTGCTTATATCCCTATTACAAAAAATCCCGTATCCGCTTGCTCCGCACCGGATTGCGCAGCTTCCGCAGGGCTTTGGCCTCGATCTGGCGGATACGCTCCCTGGTGACGTTGAACTCCTTGCCCACTTCCTCCAGGGTCCTGGGATGGCCGTCCTCCAGGCCGAAACGCAGGACAATCACCTGGCGCTCCCGCTCCTTTAAGTCTCCCAGCAGTGCGTCAATGTGCTCCCGCAGCATCACCGACTCCACGTTGCCTTCCGGCGTCACCACATTGTTGTCTGCCACGAAATCCCCCAGGTTGGAATCATCTTCCTCACCGATGGGAGTCTCTAAAGAAGCAGGCTCCCTGGCGATCTGCATGATCTCCATCACCTTGTCCTCGGACATTTCCAGGGCCTCCGCCAGCTCTGCCACTGACGGCTCGTAGCCCAGCTCCAGAGTCAGCTTCCGCTGCATCTTGGACATTTTATTGATCGTTTCCACCATATGCACAGGCACACGGATGGTACGGGCCTGGTCCGCAAGGGCCCTGGTCACAGACTGCCGAATCCACCAAGTAGCGTATGTACTCAGCTTGTATCCCTTGGTATAGTCGAACTTCTCCACTCCCTTGATCAGGCCCAGATTTCCCTCCTGCACCAGATCCAGGAAACTCATGCCCCTGCCGGTATAACGCTTGGCAATGCTTACCACCAGACGCAGATTTGCCTCAATCAGACGCTCCTTGGCATGCTCGTCCCCCTCTGCCTTCCGTTTGGCCAGGGCGATCTCCTCCTCAGCACTTAGAAGCGGCACCGTACCGATCTCCTTCAGATACATGCGCACCGGGTCCTCTGTACCGATTCCCTCCAGCAGGTCCACCGCATCCAGATCAATGTCTTCCGCATCCTTTAAGAAGCTCTCATCCCCGTCCAGTTCCAGATCATCATCCACCAGCAGTGCATCATCCACCAGCACGCTCTCGTCAATGACCGGAATCACATCAATATGCTTCTCTTCCAGATAGGCATAAATCTGTTCCATCTGTTCAGAGGAAATGTTATCTCCCACAAAGAAGTCGTTAATCTCCCCTACATCGATGGCATTGTGCTTTGTTTTGGCAACTTCCACCAGCTTATTAAGCTTAATTAAAAAATTGTCTTTTTCCACAGGTAGCGTCCTTTCACCTTAAGGTCAACATACTTATACAACTAATCATTATATAACAAGAAGTTCCAGATTTCAACACGTTTTTACGTTTTTATATGGTAATCGGTAACAGTTCGTAACAGTTCAGATAGGTCTGCGCGTTTCCCAAGGGACGCCTTCGGTGCACCGCGCTGACCGTACGAAAACGTAATGGTCGCAGGCATACGGCCTGGGAATCTGAAAATCCCATATAATGATTGACAGATTCCCATGTATCCATTATACTAAACACGTTCTTCGCCAGGTTTCTTCCTGGCAAAGTTCAGATAATTCTTTTATCGTCCTGCCGGTTTGGCAGAAAAACCCGTTATGAAGCTTTACCAAATGATTAAGAAAGTGAGGCCGATGATTATGTGAGAAAGATTTGAAAATGTGGTTGCAGCATCGTGGATTACTACAGTATAATGAAAGAGAGAATGCATGAAGAAAAAGAAAAAACTGAAAAAGGCAGCAGCGGCTTCCACCAGGAAGAAGAACGCCGGAAACATCGCTTACCAGAACAAGGATGTGGCTTCCAAGGTAACCGGGGAGGCTTTGCGGGGACACAGCCTGTCCCCCTTTGGTCTGCCAGATATAAAGATTGTAGATGTACTGCCCACCAATCTTCCGGCCATTGAGAGCAATGAGCTCCGGCTGGATAATCTGTTTCTCTTAGAGGATGAAGCCATTGCCATCATTGACTACGAATCCCATT
>CAJTOV010000198.1 GCA_910577765.1 uncultured Lachnospiraceae bacterium | reverse complement strand
GATCTATGAGGTTTAGCAGGAGAAAAGACATTCTGCTGCCAGGCAGGAAAACAGCTGAACTGCAGTTGGTGAAGAGGAAGCCCCGGCCTGTGATAGACATATCTTATGTGGAGCTGCCGGAGCGGGTGACGCACAGGATCAACCTGAGCAGCATCCTGGGGACGATTTCCTTTTTCTCCATGCTGTTTGCGCCGGCAGCAGTGGAAGGAGAATCCTACATACTGGCGCTGGCCCTGGTGGCCGCCTGCGGAATCTGCGCGCACCTGGCGATTCGGGAAGAAGGAAAAAGAAGATAGGCTCCACCGCCGACCAAAGCATGGAGCCTGTCAGAAACAAAACAAATAACTATGCATCCATTATACGGATGTGGGAAGGAGTTTGCAAGTGAGAAATAATGAAATGAAGGAAATTTTTCGGGATCTGAAGGGGGACTGAGGGATGTTATTTAAAATCTGCGAATACTGCGGTGCACATCTTGACCCGGGAGAGTCCTGTGACTGCCGGAAAGAGGAGGCCGCGGAGAGGTGCTGCTGCAAGACTGTGGCAGTACCGCCTATAAACAATTTACATAATGCAAAGAAGGAGGAAACAGAAAATGTCATTAGAGAAAAATATTGAGAGGATCGCGGATGCCCTGGAGGTGATCGCGAAGACGATGGGGGCAAAGGCTCCTTCCGAAGACAAAAACACCCTTGTTCAGCAGGCCGGTCAGCAGATTCCCGTACAGCCGCCTGCACAAGGAAACTGGCAGGGGCCCGGGGTGGGAAACGGACAGGCACCCCAGATGCAGCAGCCTGTGTCCCAGGGAGGCCCGGTACCGGTATCTCTTCCGGCAGGCATGGGGACACAGTGGCAGGGAGCCGGCAACAGTACGGTGATGCCCGGTGCCCAATTCCAGCAGCCTGCCGGCTCCGGAACAGTGCCGACAACCGCGGCAGCCCAGCAGTACACCTTTGACCAGCTGGCGGTGGCAACTGCAAACCTTGCATCTGCAGGCAAGGATGTATTTTCAGTATTAGCCAGGTTTGGCGTAAACATGCTGATGGACCTTCCACCGGAAAAGTATGGTGAATATGCGGCAGCACTCAGGGAAGCGGGAGGGGTGATCTGATGGCAAGGAAAACAGAAGAGCGGAAACATGCGCTGCTTTCCGCATCCGGCGCGAAAAAATGGCTGAACTGTACTCCGTCTGCCTGGCTGGAGGAAGCTGTTCCGGATGAACAGAGTGAATATGCTGCGGAGGGCACTCTGGCACACAGCATCTGTGAACTGAAGCTTGCAAAACAGTTTACCGATAAGAACATGTCGGACAAAACCTATAAAGCCAGATTAAATAAATTAATGAAAGATCCGCTTTATTCCAAAGAGATGGATGGATTTACGGATGCATATGCGGATTACATTACAGGCATTGCCTATAACTTTCCCAGTACGCCATACGTGGCAGTGGAGAAAAAGGTGGATTATGGCCCCTGGGCTCCGGAAGGATTCGGTACCTGTGACTGTATCCTGATCCATGGTAACGGGATGCATGTGTGCGATTTTAAATATGGAAAAGGCAAGGCGGTGAGCAGCCTTGAGAATCCCCAGCTGATGCTTTATGCCCTGGGTGCCTGGAATGCCTTTCATATGATTTACCCGATTAAGACAGTGACCCTGCACATTATTCAGCCCCGCATCGACAATACCTCGTCCTGGGAGGCATCGATGGAAGATCTTCTGCGCTGGAGTGAGGAGAAAGTAAAGCCCCAGGAGTAAATATAATAGACTGTGCCAGAGGGGAGCGGCTCCCTGAACATATCACCGCAGCGCTTGGTGATCCAAACGTGAAAAAAGTGGCCCATAATGCGGCTTTTGAGATATACTGCCTGAATAAGTTTTTCCACAGCCCGGTATGTCAGTGGCACTGTACCATGGTACACTCCCTTTACTGTGGTTTTCCGGCGTCGTTGGATGCGGCGGGAAGGGCCATGGGGCTTCCGGAGGATAAGAGGAAGATGGGAGTAGGGAAGCAGCTGATCCGGTATTTCTGTGTGCCCTGTACGCCTACCACAAGGAACGGGGGACGTACCAGAAACCTTCCCCATCATGACCCCGCAAAATGGCAGCTTTTTAAGGATTACTGCCGCCAGGACGTGGCGACAGAGGCAGAGATCTACCGGAGACTGGAGAAATATCCCATTCCGGAACAGGAACGGCAGAACTGGATCCTGGACCAGTACATTAACATGGCAGGAGTAAAAGTAGACATGGATTTGATCGGAAGCGCCCTGGAGCTGTACGGGCAGGTCAGCGGGGAGTTATCCGGGAGAGCGAGGAGGCTTACCGGATTGGATAATCCCAACAGCGTTGCACAGCTGAAGAAGTGGATACAGGAGCATTCTGGGATGGAACTGGAGAGCCTGGACAAGGCAACGGTGGCGGAGATACTGGCAGACAAGGACGGGGAGAAACTGGTGAAGGAAGTGTTAAAGATTCGCAAAGAGTTGGGAAAGACTTCCGTAAAAAAATATGAGGCCATGAAAGCCTGTGTGTGCGGAGACGGACGGATCCGGGGACTGCTGCAGTTTTACGGGGCCAGCAGAACGGGGCGCTTTGCCGGACGGCTGGTGCAGGTGCAGAACCTTCCAAGAAATTACATCGAGGACCTGGATCTTGCAAGGAGACTGGTAAAAAGGAGACAGCCGGATGCCGTAAAAGCAGTTTACGGAGATGTGCCGGACCTGCTGTCCCAGCTGATCAGGACCGCTTTTATCCCGGGAGAGGGATGCCGTTTTATCGTGGCGGATTTCTCTGCCATAGAAGCCCGTGTGTTGGCCTGGCTTGCCGGAGAAGAGTGGAGGCTGGATGTATTCCGTACCCACGGGAAAATCTACGAGGCTTCCGCCAGTGCCATGTTCGGCGTCCCCATTGAGAAGATCAAAAAAGGGAATCCGGAGTATGCGCTGCGCAGCAAGGGTAAGGTGGCGGAACTTGCGCTCGGATACCAGGGAGGGGCACATGCGCTGATCAGCATGGGCGCGCTGTCCATGGGTCTGGCGGAGGAGGAACTTCCGGATATTGTGAGCCGTTGGAGGAAGAGTAACCGGAGGATACAGGATTTCTGGTATGCTGTAGAGAATAACGCTGTGGACACGGTGCAGTATGGGACTGTTCATACCATGGCGAAGGGGATCAGCTTTTACCGGGACAAGGAATATCTTTTTGTCCGTCTGCCTTCTGGGCGGGAGTTGTTTTATTACCGTCCGGAGCTGGTGACGAATGCCTTCGGCAGGAATGCAGTGGGATTTTACGGTACCAGCCAGACAACTAAGAAATGGGAACTGACAGAGACTTACGGTGGGAAGCTGACGGAGAATATCGTCCAGGCGGTGGCGAGGGATCTGCTGTGCAGCGCCATGATGAACCTGTACAGGGCCGGGTACGCGATCCGCTTCCACATACATGATGAAGTTATACTTGAGGCGCCAAAGGAGAGCGGCAAAACTCTGCAGGAGGCGGTCAGGCTGATGTGTACCCTGCCGGAATGGGCGGAGGGTCTGCCGCTGGATGCGGCCGGATTTGAAGGATATTACTACAGGAAGGACTGAGGGCGGGTTTATGTATTATGACAAGCAGATCAAGATAGCAACAGGCGGAAGCCGCAAAGCAGTGTCCTGGGTGGTGCAGGAGCTTTCCTGGTCAGCTTTCCTGTTAAAGCTTTCACAGCCGGCCAGGACGCCGGAAACCTTCCAGGAGTATAAATCCCTGCCGAAGCCAAAACAGGACGATTTAAAGGACGTGGGTGGGTTCGTAGGCGGCGTGCTGGCCGGGCCGCGCAGGAAAAAAGATTCTGCCGGGGAGCGGTACCTGGTCACCCTGGACGCGGACACCATAGAGCCAGGAGGGACACAGAGTGCGCTGAATGCCGTATCCGGACTTGGATGTGCCTATGCGGTCTACAGCACCAGGAAGCATGAGGGCGCTGCGCCCAGGCTGCGGGTCGTGGTGCCGCTGGATGAGCCGTGCGCGGCGGAAGAATATGAGCCCATCGCGCGGAAGCTGGCATCTTTCCTGGGGATGCAGATATTTGACCCGACTACTTTTGAAGCCGTCCGCCTGATGTACTGGCCCAGCTGTTCTTCTGACGGCGAGTTTGTTTTCCTGTATGAGGACAAGCCGTTTCTGTCCAGGGCCGGGATGCTGGGGCTGTACCGGGACTGGCGGAATGTGGCCGAATGGCCGGAGGTCCCGGGAGCCGCAAAGATCAGGGACCGGTCTGCGAAAAAGCAGGGTGACCCGGTGGAGAAAAGCGGCGTGGTGGGCGCATTCTGCCGTTGTTACAGCATAGAGGCCGCTATGGAGCTGTTTATCCCCGGCATCTATGAATCCTGTGTGGACGGGCGTTATACCTATACAGGCGGCTCCACGGTAGGCGGCGCCGTGCTTTATGATAACGGGAAATTTATTTACAGCCACCATGCCACGGACCCCTGCAGCGGAAAGCTCTGCAATGCCTTTGACATGGTAAGGCTGCACCTTTTCGGGGATGAGGACGCGGATGCAAAACCGGACACTCCTGCAGGCAACCTGCCCTCTTTTCTATCCATGTGTAAGTTTGCCGCAGGCCTGGAGCCCGTGGCGCAGTTGTTAAACCGGGAGAGGTATGAGAAGGCAGTGCAGAGCTTTGATACCCCTCTGGATACTGCGGCGGAAACCTTTGACTGGCTGGAGCAGCTGGCAACCCACCCCAAGACAGGGAAGCCTCTGCCGACGGTGATGAATGTCCAGATCATCCTGGAGAATGACCCGCAGCTGCGGGGGAAAGTGTATCATGATGATTTCAGCGACAGGCCAACGGTATGTGACCGGCTCCCGTGGGAAAAATTTGCTTTTGACGGCAGGCACCGGCTGTGGAAAGACGCCGTCGATTCCGGCCTGCGGGGCTACCTGGAATCCCACTACGGGATATCCACGAAAAACAGTATCCTGGATGGGTTTGCGGTATACGCGCTTAACCACAGGGTGAATTATCTGCGCGATTATCTTACGGGACTGCGCTGGGACGGGATTCAGCGTGTGGATACGCTGCTGATAGATTATTTCGGGGCGGAAGACACTTTATACACCCGGGAAGCTATACGGAAATGCCTGGCGGGAGCCATAGCCCGCCTGCTGTGCCCGGGTATCAAATTTGACCAGATGCTGATCCTGGCCGGCCCCCAGGGAATCGGCAAGAGTACCTTCTGGAGGCTGCTGGGCATGAAATGGTATACGGATTCCCTGTACACTTTTGAGGGCAAGGAGGCTGCCGAGCTGCTGCAGGGGTATTGGATTGTGGAATGCGGGGAGCTGTCCGGGATGACGAAATCAGAGATGAACACGGTCAAGCAGTTTATCAGCAAATGCGAGGATACCTACAGGGCAGCATACGGCCACCGGACAGAGAATTATCCCAGGCGCTGCCTGCTTGTCGGAACTACCAATGAGAAGGAATTTTTGAAAGATGAAACCGGAGGACGCCGTTTCTGGCCCGTGGATCTGGCCAGGTATCCGCCGCGGAAATCCGTGTTTTTGGATCTTCCGAATTGTCGGACGGCGAATTGAGGGAGACGCAAATAACGAATTATTTTTCCAACCTTTATCCAATTGACTGCGCAGTGCTGTCTGTGAATGCACAATCCTACCGAAAATATGGCACGCTGCCAGAGCATGAATTCCTTCCTGAAATATAAAAGGCCATGGATCCCATCAAGAGACCCACAGCCCTATGAAGCATTCAGTTCTTCAGCTGTCCGGCAGCCAGGGCGGGCAGATGGATCAGGCCGGTGGCGACAGTCACC
>CAJTOV010000197.1 GCA_910577765.1 uncultured Lachnospiraceae bacterium | reverse complement strand
ATTACGGTTTCGTACGGTCAGCGCGGTGAACGCGCAGACCTATCTGAACTGTTACGGCTGGGGGACAGATCAGATACGCCCTGGACTGTTACGCCGGGTACCGTTGGATAGGAACGCTTTTGGAAAAACACGTTGGAAAAAATCGTGCAATAAGGCTTGACTTCGTGTTGCTCGAATATGGTAAGCTTTTTAAGAATCAAAGGCCCGGCAGCAGGCAGGGGCTGTTGGAACATGTACGCCCGGGGTCTCCCTGTGGCTGGTTTGTAGACGCCGGGAGTATGTGAGCGAGAAAAGTGAGGAGGATAAGGACATGGCATATTTGGGTGAGGAAATCCGCAAACTTGGGTTTGGACTGATGCGTCTGCCAAAGAACGGAGAGGTCATTGATGTGGAGCAGACAAAGGTCATGGTGGACCGGTTTATGGAGGCCGGGTTTACCTATTTTGATACGGCGTGGGCTTATGCAGGCAGTGAGGATGCCATCCGCCAGGCACTGGTGGAGCGCTATCCCAGGGAGTCTTTCCAGCTGGCCACCAAGAATGCGGCCTGGATTGACTGTAAGACCAGGGAGGAAGCCGTTTCACAGTTTGATGTTTCCTTAAAGCAGACAGGGGCCGGGTATTTTGACTTTTATCTGCTTCACAACCTGGGAGAGTCCCGGACAAAATTTTTCGATGATTTTGATATGTGGAGCTTTGTCCAGGAAAAGAAGCAGGAGGGACTGATCCGGCATGTGGGATTTTCCTTCCACTCCACACCGGAGGAGCTGGAGGCCATTCTGAAAGCCCACCCGGAAATGGAATTCGTCCAGCTTCAGATCAATTATGGAGACTGGGAGAATCCGGCCATTCAGTCCCGGGCCTGCTATGAAATGGCCAGAAAGTACGGCAAACCGGTGATCATTATGGAGCCGGTCAAGGGCGGCATGCTGGCCAGTCCTCCGGAGCCGGTGGCAGAGATCTTCCGTAAGGCAGACCCCAGGGCATCCCTGGCATCCTGGGCCATCCGGTTCGCAGCATCCCTGGAGGGGGTGATCACGGTCTTGTCCGGCATGAGCAGCCTGGAGCAGATGGAGGATAATCTTTCTTATATGAAGGAGTTTACCGGTCTGTCGGAGAACCAGCAGCAGACCCTGGATGAGGCCCGGCAGGTTCTGGCCCGGATTCCCCTGATTCCCTGCACCACCTGCAACTACTGTGCCAAGGTCTGCCCGGAAGGCATCGGCATCTCCGGGTCTTTCACAGCCATGAATTACCTGACCCTCTACCGCAACCAGGCGGCAGCCAAGGGCCAGGAGGAATGGATGGTGAAAAAACACGGCAAAAAGCCGGCCTCCGCCTGCATCAAATGCGGCAAATGTGAGCAGGTGTGCCCCCAGCATATCCAGATCCGGCAGGAGCTGGAGAAAGTGGCGGCAGTGCTGTAATTCTCTAACGGTTCAGCCTTCTTTCCGGCTGTTTTTTGCCAGAATCGTATCGTCCGGTATTCTGCGGGCCAGGATGTCCTCATAATGCCGGACTTTCTTTTCCATATAATCTGCCGCTTCCCTGGCTTCTTCCAGACGCTTATAAGCCAGTTCCCGCTGCTTCAGCATAAATTCATACCGGGCACCAAGCTGGGCTTCCCCTTCCTGGCACAGATTGCAGTAGAGCCGGATATCCTCAATGGAAATTCCGCACCGGCGCAGGCACATAAGTCCGTTGAGCCAGCCTACGGAATCTTCGTCAAAGACACGGCGGTTGTTTTTGTCCCTGCGGCAGGGGAGAAGCCCCTGGTCTGTGTAGAAACGGATGGTGTGTTGGGTGGTTCCCATTTTTCTGGCAAGTTCTTTTACGGTGTAGGTCATGATAGCAGTCTCCTTAATGTATGTTTTCAAAAAATGAATTGTAATCAGTATGAAAAAGGCAGGCCAAAGCGACCAGCTCTGATACGCGAATATTGTAGGTGCCGCATTCGATCTGGGAATAGCTGCTTCGGGAAATCTCGATTCCCTGCAGCTGTAATCTTGCGACTACCTGTTCCTGGGTAAGGTGGGACTGTTTACGCAGTTTGCGTATATTGTTGCCAATAGAAATATCTTGTCTGATTTTTTGCACTATGTGGTCAGCTCCAATCGTAAAATTGCAATAAATAGATTGCATTTATATTGATTTTAGATAGTTTTGCCGATATAATTGCAATGTATAGATTGCAAAATGGATTTATATCAAACAAAATGGACAGGGAGGATGAACATGGAGTATCGGTTTACCATATTTGACGTGGGGGACAGAAGCGGCATACTGGTGCTGTTAAGTCACCTGGTCTCGGATGCGTGGACCTTTGGGCTGATGGCCAACCAGCTGGACCAGGCTTACCGGAAGCTTGCGGGAGAAGACGGCATTTCCCTTGTGTGCGGGGACTATACGGATTATATACATGCTGAAGATGCTTATCTGGCAAAGATCAATCCGGACAACAGTCTTACAAGCCAGCTTGACGTCTGTTTTCGTCCAGTTTTCCCCGCCCCGCAAACTATAACAACTATATAAAATTTTCATTTTGTCATTGATAAACCCTGTGAAAAATGGTAGGATGGAACCATATCCCCAGGGAACCAGGTGTTGTTCCCTGGGGACAACAATGGAACCGCAGGAGGAGACATTTATGGTATTTGAGCCAAATGACAAGATCAAAAGAAAGATGGTAAAGGACGGCAGTGTTTTAAAGTTCATGTACAGCGTGGCAGGGGTCGGCAAGGGCCTGGTGGCAATGGGAGCCATGATCGTGCCTATCGGTGTTCTGCTGGGTGTATTTCTGGCTGATCTGCTGGGAGCGGTCCCGGCGGTTGTTGTGGTGGCGGTAAGCGCAGTGCCGGGACTTCTGCTGATTATCGGAGGCATGGTGCTTCAGAACCGCCGGGTCAGCAACTGGATGAATGCTTATATGAAGCGGTCCAATGTGACCGAGGACGATATCCACAGGCTGGAGCAGGAATTCCGGCAGCCGGGAGCCGTGCTTTTCTCTGTGGACAGAAGCAAAAGCACCAACAGCCTGAAAAAGATGGGAATCATCACCAATCATTATGTAAAGTTTCCGGGGATTATCCCTTACATAGTCAGGCAGGAGGATCTGGTGGCTTTCTTCTATACAAAGAAGTACCAGTGTGACGACGGAGGCTACGACAGGGCGCTGGTAGCATATGGTACGAACAGTGAATTCTGCTATGTGGAGAGGGAAAACGGAAGTGAGAAAGCCAATCTGGAGATCGTCCAGGCCGTTAAAGACCGCAATCCCATGGTAATCACAGACCACCATTTTGCATATGAGGGAAAGACCTATGATGCGGTCCGGGGGCTGGACGATGTGATTGCGCTGCACAAGCGGGTACGGGCGCAGCAGCAGGCGTAAGGTCCCGGGCACGATACATGTAAATTCCGTAACCGTTCAGACGGGGCATCTTTTTGTCCGGTTTTCCCGCCTTGTGAACGGTAACTAAAATTCAGAGTAAAAGGATCGCGGAGTAAGACTGATTATGAAAATGACAGAGCTGCGGTGTTCCGCTTGTGACGGAACCCTGAAAATTGACCAAGAGAATCCGGGAATCGCCGAGTGCGAGTACTGCCACACCAAGTACAGTATCGAATGGGACCGGGCTGCAGGCGGGGCCGGGGGAACGGGAAATCCCTATCTGAAGCCCATGCCCGGCAGAATCAACTACCAGCCGGTCCAGCGGCAGGAACCCAAAAAGACCGGATGGGAGCCTTACGGATGGAAGCGTGGTGTGGCCCTGGCGGTAGGATTTTTGGTGATCATGGCTGTCTGGAAGGGACCTGCCGTATACCGGCGCTACCAGATGGACCATGCTGCAGAGGAATCTGCGGAGGCAGCAGGCAAACCGGGGCTTTCCGGGTCCGGGACTTCCGGGGCCATGGAAAATGCCGGTTCCCAGGAGGAAGCCGGGAAGCCGGAGGTAACCGGCCTTCTGGCAGATTTTTCGGAAGCCTTGTACGGAAAGCCGGTGGATGAGATCACGGACAGTGAGTTCGGGAAAATCCGCTGGCTGGAGATGAAATCCACCATCGATTACCGGGAGGTAGGCTACAGCTTTGAGGACCCTCTGGAGAATCCTGACGCCCGGCTTACCTGGCTGAAATTTCCCAGGGATACCAGTGTGGATCTGTCCTGCCTGCCGGCCTTTACCGGGCTTACCAGCCTGGGAGCCGGCCAGTCTGTGGGGGCAGAGGACTTAAAGGGACTGTCCCTGACCCGAATCCGGGGATATTTTGACAGTATGGAGCAGGTGGCTTCCATTCTGGAGGAACCGGGGAACCTGCTCTGCCTGGAGACGATAGGAAGTCCGTTCAGTATCCAGGGGATCGAGGCGTTCTCCGGTCTGGAGAGCCTGATCATTGACAGTGATCAGATTCTGGAGGAGCGGCTGCTGGTCAATGCCAGGTCTTTGAAGGAGATTTCCGTGGACTTGTATGAGGGCACCATGGATTTCACCTTGTTCGGGATGATGCCCTGGCTGGAGTCCCTGACCATCAGCTCCAAGGAACTGCGGGATCTTGGGTTTGTCTCCAAAATGGAGAATTTAAAGGCCCTGCATGTGGAGTACGGAGCATTTCTGTCTGTGGCGCCTTTAAGCGGCCGGCCGGAGCTTGTGGAGCTTTCCCTGGAACGGTGTGATGAGCTGAAGGATATGTCTGCGGTTGGAGGGCTGACCGGGCTCCAGAAGCTGAAAATCGATCTTCCTTATGACTGTCCGCCGCCGGACCTTTCGGGGCTGACCGGCATGAAGGAGCTGTACCTGGAGGGCTTTGAGGAGACCGGCTTTCTTAGGGCCATGGGCGGGCTGGAGTCCCTGACCCTGGACGGCTGTATCATGAACAATCCATCGGACTTTGAAGGGCTTACCAGTCTCAGGACATTAACGTGTACTTCCTTTACAGGCAGTGAGCGGGACTACAGCTTCATCACCAGACTGACGGCCCTGGAGGAACTGGATATGAGGGGAATGGCCACTTACAAGGACATTTCCGGGATCTTCAATCTGCCGTCCTTGAAGAAGGTCAACATCAGCAATATGGAATGTGAGATCAACTTTGACAAGATTGCGGAGAATACCACCCTGGAGGAGCTGGGAGTGGACCATATGAAGCTTTACAAAAATGTCCAGGTCAGTGGAGGAGGCGGAATCCAGTATGTGAACTGGGACGATGTAAGCTTTACGGAACATGTTTCCTTCCTTGGGAAGTTTCAGGGGCTGAAGCATTTAAGCATCCGGGAGAATGAACTGACGGACCTGGCCTTTGCGGCACAGCTTCCTGCATTGCAGACCCTGGATTTCTCGGACAATTATGTGACAGATCTGTCACCTCTGGCAGGCCTTAAGGCCCTGACCCAGATCGACTGTACCAAGAATCCGGTTTCCAATTATGAGGTTCTGGGCAGCTCCGTGGTGGTGATCCGGTAAGGGCCCGGGAAGGCCTGGTGTGAGGCTGGTACTGCCTTGCGGAAATAATGGTGAAGAAGAAGGATACGGTGAAATACGCGTCTGGCGTATTTTGCCGTATTTTTTGTAACAGTTCAGATACCCCTTGAACTGTTACTATTTTTTGCAGTTATATTGCAAAAATTTTACTGATTTACATATTTATTGTATAATATATGCAAATAGGAACGTGTACTCCCGGAATTACAAGAAGGAGGGGAAAACATGATACAGAGAAAGGAATACCTGGATAATCTGCTCAGTTTCCAGGATAAGCAGTTGATTAAAGTCGTTACGGGTATCCGCCGATGTGGAAAATTCACCTTACTAGTACATCGTTGCATTAATCCCGAAGTAAATAGTGCTTGATATTCGTGTC
>CAJTOV010000196.1 GCA_910577765.1 uncultured Lachnospiraceae bacterium | reverse complement strand
AAAAGCAGTCAGAGACGGTTATGGGCTTCATCTGCAACCTGACTACCCTGGAAATGTATCTGGCCCCCCATAATCCCTGCCAGGGCTATGTGGCCTGGAAACCCTTTGACCTTTTGAAGCAACCGTAGATTTGCAGCCATTTCGGCTGCATGTTCTTGTCCGGCATAGCCGGACAAGAAGATGCCCCCGTGAATAGTAACGAAATAACAGGAGGAGGATACTATGAAAAAAACAAAGAAGATGCTGACGATTACCCTGGCCCTGGGTATGGTGCTTACCAGTCTGGCAGGCTGCGGCGGGGGTTCGGGCACCAGCCAGCCGGCAAAGCAGGAGGGGGCAGGCGGGAGCACGGCCCAGGCGCCCCAGGGAGGAACCCCGGAGTCCGGCGGCAAGTCCCACTATGTGAATGCTGACGGCAAGGTGGTGGTTAACTGGGAACGCACGGAAGGCATGCAGAGTTTAAATATCTGGAACTATACCTCCGGCCCCAACTATGCTTTTGCGGAAATGGTGTTTGACTCCTTATATGTCTCGGACCACGGCGGAAACTGCAAGCCCTGCATCTGCACAGGGTATGATTTAAGCGAGGACAACCGGGAAGTGACCCTGCATCTGGCAGAAGGCGTGAAATTCTTTGACGGCTCCGACTGTGACGCAGACGATGTATATACCCAGATGCAGTATATCGCAGACCATAAGGACGAGATGGCGCTGTTTGCCACCAACTGGAAATATCTGGAATCCGCGGAAAAGGTGGATTCCCATACGGTAAAGCTGTATTTAAGCGAGCCCTTCTTCTCCCTGGATATTTCCCTGGCTTATACCTATATCGCCAAGGCTGAGGAGATTGAACAGTATGGGGCAAGCCTGTTTTCCTCCACCAAGACCCTCAACGGAACCGGAAAATGGAAGCTGGAAGAGTGGGTGGACGGACAGTATCTGAAATACAGCCGCAATTATGATTACTGGCAGGGCGGTGATTTTACAAATGTGGACCTGCTGTATGTCTGGTTTATCAAGGACCCCACGGCGCAGAATGCCGCGTTTATCAATGGGGATGTGGACTACATTGATACGGTCAATGTGGATTTAAAGTCCATGCTGGACCCGGTAGCAGACCAGTGCATAATGGAAGAGCAGGTCAAGGAGCAGATGTATTATTTACAGTTTAAGATGGACGGAAAGGCGCCCACCAGCGACCAGAATCTGCGTTATGCGGTGATGCATGCCATTGACCGGGAGGCCTTCTGTACCCTGATGGGCGGCGGAACCGTCATGAATGATTTCTTTACCACCCATGCAGAGGGACACCAGCCGGACAAGCCGGTTATCGGGTATGATCCGGAGCTTGCAAAGGAATACCTGGCCAAATCCGGCTATAACGGAGAGACCCTGGTGCTCTTAAGCCGCAGTGATATTGACTATGCGGATTCCATCATGACTGCCATGGCAGATTATTTAAACCAGATCGGAATCAGTACCCGTGTGGATATGGTGGATACGGCAACCATGAACAGCCGCCGCAATGACGGGGATTATGATATCTTCATGGTAAACCTGGCAACCTGGGACGGCAATGCCCTGACCCAGAACCTGGTTCCCCGGGTGGTCCAGGATATGCATCACAACGGATATGTCAACCAGGAGCTGAACAGCCTGATTCTGAAAGCCTTTGGGGATATGAATGCGGAGACCAGAACCGCGACCCTGGAGCAGGTCGGCGACATGCTCCATGAGCTGCAGGGACCGCTGGTGCCTATTGTCCAGATCGTGGGGACTCCCTGCATCCGGAAGGGAATCACCGGACTGATTGAGAATCCTCTTGGCGGATATATTATTACGGACATCGCAGTGGAGGAAAGCTATCTCCAGTAAAGCAACGGCACAGCTACAGGCGGCTGGTTTCCGGAAAATGACGGAAACAGCCTCCTGTAGAATTGGAGGAACCTTATGGTCAAATTTTTTACGAAACGAATTCTCTGTCTGCTGCTGGTGGTCTGGATCGTATCGGTACTGGCCTTTGTGATGATGCGGCTGGCACCGGGGGACGCGGCGGTCATGGCACTTCCGGATTATGCTTCTGAGGAGCAGATCGCCCTGATGCGGACAAAGCTGGGGCTGGATAAGCCCTATATTACCCAGTATTTTATGTATCTTGGGGGACTTTTTCGGGGGGATTTCGGGACCTCGGTTCTCTATGAGCGGCCCTGCCTGGATGTGATTATGGAGCGGCTTCCGGCCACGTTAAGCGTCACGGTGGTCTGTTCTGCCATGGTGCTTCTGATCAGTATTCCCCTGGGAATCATTGCCGGTGTCAACAAGGGCGGCCCGGTGGACTTTTTCGCTGTCCTCTTTGCGCTTCTGGGACAGTCCATGTCCGTGGTATGGATCTGTGTGCTGCTGCTTCTGCTCTGTTCCGTCCGGCATAACTGGCTGCCCAGTATGGGCTATGAGGGGCTGCGGGATATCCGGTATCTGATTATGCCGGCCATTGCCATGGGTTATAAAATGTGTGCCGGCATGGTGCGTATGGGAAGGTCCGGGATGATCGATGTGCTGGACGAGGACTATATTACCTGCGCCTATGCCAGAGGCATGAGTCCCTGGGCGGTCAATTGTAAATATGCCTTTAAGAATTCCATTATTCCGGTTATCACCATATTCGGAATGGATGTGGCATCCATGCTGGCAGGGGCCGTGATCATCGAGACCACCTTTACCATCCCCGGGATCGGCAGCATGCTGGTGAAGGCGGTATCCAACCGGGATTATCCCCTGACCCAGTCCACCCTGGTGGTGACGGCGGCCATGTTCGCCATTGTGAACCTGGTGGTGGATATTGTCAATGCACTGATTGACCGGCGCATGAAGCTCAATTGAGCAGGAGGGCTTAGATGAAACCGAAAATTCTTTTGCGCAGAATGCTGCGCAGTCCCCAGTTTCTGATCGGCTTTCTCATCGTAACCACGGTGGTACTGATCAGTGTCTTTGCTGACCGGCTGGCTCCTATGGACGAGAACCTGAACCATATCGTAAACCGCTTTACGCCGCCCCAGGGGCTGGGAGCCATGGCAGGCGGGTATGTGCTGGGAACCGATGAGCTGGGCAGGGATATTCTGTCCCGGGTACTGATCGGAAGCAAGATTTCTTTGACCATTGCCTTTGTGTCCACCCTGCTGGTAGCGGTGACCGGAACCTTTCTGGGGGTGATTGCAGGGTATTTCGGAGGCGTGGTGGATGACATTGTCATGAGAGCCACGGAGGTCACCATGGCGATCCCTTCCATGACCCTTGGAATCGTGATCATGGCAATCTTTGGACCCAGCATCTCCAACCTGGTGCTGGTGATGGTGATCACCTCCTGGAAAAGCTTTGCAAAGGTATCCAGAAACCAGGTAATGGTCATGAGAAACCGGGAGTTTGTCCAGGCCTCCAGGGCCCTGGGCGGTTCCGGCTGGCATATTATGCTGACCCAGATTATGCCCAATGTGACCACACCGCTGCTGATCCAGCTTTCCGGGACCTTTGGCGGAATCATTCTTACGGAGGCCGGGCTCAGTTATCTGTATCTGGGGGTGCAGCTTCCGGACCCTTCCTGGGGAAATATGATTGCAGGCGGCCGTACCTATCTGGCGGCATATCCCTGGATGGTCATTGTACCTGGTATGGCGCTGATGATCACTGTGCTGGGCTTTAACTTCCTTGGCGACGGGCTAAGGGATATTCTGGACCCGAAACAGTCCAGGTAAAGGAACGGTTACTAAGGAGGGGCAATGGAAGAAAAAGAAATTTTATTGAATATACAGGATTATACGGTAGAGTTCCACACGGAAACGGGAATCAAGAAGGCGATCAATCACCTGAATCTGACCATCCACAAGGGGGAATCCCTGGGCCTGGTGGGGGAAGCCGGGGCAGGAAAGACCACCACGGCCTTAAGTATTCTGCGTCTGCTTCCCAGGCATTCCGCAAAGATTCTGGGAGGTGTCATTGAGTACCACGGAAACAATATGGCGGATTATACACAGCGGCAGATGCAGGATATCCGGGGAGAAAAGATCTCCATGATTTTCCAGAATCCACTGACTTCCCTGAATCCGGTGTTCCCGGTGGGGGAACAGATTGCCATGGTCATACGCAGGCACCGGGGGATGAAGAACCGGCAGGCCCTGGAGGAGGCAGGGAAACTTATGGAGATGGTGGGGATTGCAAAGGAGCGGATTGGGGATTATCCCCACCAGTTTTCCGGAGGGATGCGCCAGCGGATCGGGATTGCGGCGGCCCTGGCCTGCAGCCCGGAGCTTCTCATTGCCGATGAACCTACCACGGCACTGGACGTGACCATTCAGGCCCAGATCATGGAGCTGATGAAAAAGCTGCAACTCCAATATGATACCTCCCTTCTGATGATCACCCACAATCTGGGGATTATCAGTGAGCTGTGCAAAAATGTGGCAGTGATGTACGCGGGAGCCATAATCGAATACGGCAGTGTGAAAGAAGTGTTTTCCTGTCCGCAGCACCCGTATACCAGGGGGCTTCTGGGTGCAATTCCGTCCCTGGACAGTCACCGGGAACGTCTGGCAGCCATTCCCGGAGAGGTGGCAAATCCTTATTATCTTCCGGCAGGGTGCAGCTTTCATCCCCGGTGCCAGTGTGCCGTGGCAGAATGCAGTACCCAGGTTCCGCCGGTGGTCCGGTTAAATGAGAATCATTATGTGGGCTGCTTTGGCTGCCAGGGGGAGAAATCAGAAGGTGGCTTTGGCTGCCGGGAGGAGGAACCAGCATGACAGAAGTGAAAAGAAACCCGTCGCCAGAGGGGACTTTGAACAGAGAAGAGGCTCCCCTGGTGGAAGTAAAAAACTTAAAAAAACACTTTCGTCTCTCCAAAAACAAGATGCTGCATGCCGTGGACGGCGTGAATTTTTCCATTGGGCGGGGACAGACCCTGGGCCTGGTGGGAGAGAGCGGCTGCGGAAAAAGTACCGTAGGCACCGTGATCATGCGCCTCCAGCCGCCTACCTCCGGGGAACTGATATTTGAGGGCAGGGATATTTTCCGGTGCAGAGGACGCAAGGAGGAGCTTTCCTGCTGCCGTCAGATGCAGATCGTATTCCAGGACCCTTATTCCTCCTTGAATCCCAAGAAGACGATCCGCAGCATTCTGTCAGAGGGATACCGGATTCACCATACCATTTCCAAAGGAGAACTGAATGATACCCTTTCCCTGCTGTCTGAGAAGACCGGGATCTCCAGGGACATGTGGGACCAGTATCCCCATGAGCTGGACGGAGGAAAACGCCAGGTAGTGGGCATTGCCAGGGCCCTGAGTATGAATCCCAAATTTATCGTATGCGACGAGCCGGTGTCATCCCTGGATGTGTCGGTCCAGGCAAAAGTGCTGAATCTTCTCATGGATCTCCAGAAGGAAATGAATCTGTCCTATCTGTTCATTTCCCATGATCTCAGTGTGGTCAAGCATATTTCCCACCGGATTGCCGTCATGTATCTGGGACAGATTGTGGAGACCGCAGACCGGGATACCTTATTTTCCGATACCAGGCACCCTTATTCCATTGCACTGCTTTCAGCGATTCCCAAGGTGGATGTGGAGAACCGGGTAAACCGGATTGTGTTAAAAGGAGATGTGCCAAGTCCCATTAACCCCAAGCCTGTGTGCCGCTTTGCCAACCGCTGCTGGATGAGCCAGCTGGTGTGCTTTGAGCAGGAGCCGGAGCTTTCTCAGGTGGCGCCGGGCCATTGGGTGAAATGTCATTTTGCGGAGAAATCGAGAGAACTGATGCTGGAAGCGGAGACATCCAGTCTGGAATTGTAACCCTTTAGGTAAAAAACTTTACGTGAGGAATACCGCTTGCTAGTACATCGTTGCACTAATTCCCGAGTAACCAGCACTCGCTATCCGCGCCATC
>CAJTOV010000195.1 GCA_910577765.1 uncultured Lachnospiraceae bacterium | reverse complement strand
GATTCATTTGAATGGCGGCCTTTTTAAGCATAATAGAGCGGAACCTGCTTACCATATGGCTATTGTATAAGAATTAGCTGTGGGCATATTACTGTTCACGGAGGGCATGAACTTTTTCATTTTTTATGAAATTCGTTATTGACTAAATAGGAAAAAATGCATATACAATAAATGCAGGTAGAAATACGCTGTACACCCGTGTAACCGGATTCACGTTTAAGTGTCATATTTTGGCACCGGTCGCGGGGCCGCCGAAAGGCGGTTTTTTATTTTGGGGAGAATCGTATGGATTTGTTTATTTACTCGGATGAATCAGGTTATTCGTTTTGGAATTGTAATAAATCAAAAGAATGTTCTGGACAGAATTTTTATGAGGAAGAAGGATAAGCAGCGTTATCTTGATTATGCTTATAAAGTTGGATTTAAAAAGGCTTTACAGAGATTAATTAAAGAAGAAAAAATTAATCCTGGTGAAATTGAAACAATACATATATATAATGATGAACATAGTACAGCAACGAACGGACGTTATGAATTGAGAGAAGGGCTGGAACATATAGCTTGAAAACATGGAAGGAATATATTTGTCTGCATTGCCGTAATACTGTAAAATCGAGGGCTTCCGTTGACCAAAGATGTCAGCGGGGCCCTTGATTTTGTCATTGTACAATGAGGAAACCCCTGGTTTTATTCCCAGTGTTCCCCTAATCCATTTCCAGATTTCTTATGGTATAATACTTTTGTAACAGAAATGTAAAACATTTGAAACAGAAGGAGGACTTACCATGAGAAAATTTTCTGTATATGCAGCCACAGCCTCAGCAGTCCTGGCGATTGCGGGAACCATTCCGGTGACGGCTTATGCCGGAACCGCCTCATATAATATTCCGGGAGGGAGGATGACCATTATAGGAGGAAGCACCAGCAGCGGCTATAGCCAAAGCATCCGGGATATTCTTGGATCAGCCGGTTCCAGTAATACCTGGAATCCTTCCGGCAGCCAGGGGGCCGGCAACTCCTGCAAGCCCTCCGGCAGCACAGGAAGCGGCGGCTCCTGGAGGCCTTCCGGCGGTGAGAACTCCGGCAGTTCCCTGGGCTGTAGCAGACCGGAAGTGATCCTGCCTGGACTGAACCGCCCAGGCTGCCAGAATCCCGGTTCCGGCAGCAGTCAGTGCCCGGATATTCTGAAGCCCAATCTTCCGAATCTGGACTGCCCGGATACAGAGTGTCCGGATACCGAAAACCCGGGAACCAATTGTCCGGGGATCACACCCCCAGGAACGGACAATCCCGGAACTACACCTCCAGGGACGGACAATCCCGGAACCACCAATCCGGGAACAGACAATCCCGGAACCACGCCTCCGGGGACTGATAATCCAGGCACAACAAAACCTGGAACCACGAATCCTGGCGGACAGCTTCCGGATACGTTGGATGATTATGCCCGGCAGGTAGTGGATCTGGTTAATGCAGAACGTGCAAAGTCCGGCTTATCGCCCCTGGATGTACATAGTGGTGCTGGAGACGCTGCCCTGGTCCGCGCCCAGGAGCTGAAGCGTTCCTTCTCCCATACCAGGCCGGATGGAAGCAACTGTAACACGTCCCTGGACCAGGCCGGGGTTTCCTACCGGGGCTTTGGCGAGAATATTGCCTATGGCCAGCGGTCCCCGGAGGAAGTGATGCGGGTGTGGATGAACAGTTCCGGGCACCGGGCAAACATCCTGAACGGAAGCTTTAATGCCATTGGAGTCGGCCATTATCAGGACAGTGCAGGAACCGATTACTGGTGCCAGCTTTTCCTGACAGAGTAAGACGATGTATATGAGCGCGTCTGTGCTTTCTGTCTGCCCCGCCGTTTCTCTATGAAACCGGCGACACCACAGCAAGTTCCTCCACTACCCATACCTGCTCCTGCCTGGTGCAGGTGAAACGTACCTTGTCACCGGCCTTTAAGAAGGGCAGCCGCTCCGACACCGTGATGGAAGCCACATAGACCCCTTCTTCATCCGTCAGGGTGAAATAATAGTGGGTGTTGCCGGAGATCACCACGCTTTCCATGGCATCAATGGTGCCGGATATCACTGTGACCTGTTCCGGGACATCCGGTTCCGTATCCTCCAGATTCAGTGCCTGGCGGTAGTTCTTCTGGGCCTCATCAATGGTTGCGCCGGTTCCCACGATCTGGTACTGGCGCACATCCACAAAGGCGTACATTTTCACCAGACCGGCAGCATCCTTCAGTGAGACAAAGTAGGTGGGCCTGTCGGAGATATTTAACAGCAGCGGGAAGGTGGCATTGTATCCCAGATGCTGTACCTGGCCTTTGGCCGACTCCATGGCCGAGTATTCGGTGGCGCCGGGAACCGTGTAGAACCGGGTTTCCTTGGTCCGCAGGTTCACCAGGACAAAGCCAATGTTGGATTCGTCGGCAGTTACCGAGGACATGCCGGTGTACAGGTACACATCATCATTGCTGGCCAGATAATTGTAGCCGTAGGTGGTGCGGCGTACTCCCCGCTGTCCGAAGATGGAGTTAATATATCCGTTCTGGAACTTGCCGTTGTCGTCAAGCTGTTCGATGATCAGCTCGGAGGTATAAAGCTGGTCAATCCAGGCAGGCACCTGGTCCCTGGGATAGAACTGGCTTTCCCCGGTGACTGCGTTGACCAGAATGGCTCCGTCAATGTCCTTGCCGTCCCACCAGCCGATCCGGTAAGTGATAGTAGGCGCAACCCAGTAGGGAGTTCCGTTGTCGTCAATCTCAAAGGACACGGTCTCGAACATCCGGGTCGGATAGCGGAACCGGATATAGCGGTAAATGTTGCGGAAGAAATATTCTCCCGGAGAATAACGCATCCCCTGCTCCAGCCATACCAGGTCCGTGTCCTGGGTCACCATGTCCACGGTAATGTAAGCCGGAAGACCGTTGGACATATTGAAGAGCCATTTGACCGGGTCCGCGTAGGTCAGAGGCGTCACCCGGTAGGGAGCTCCTTTGTAGTTGATCTGGGTGTAATTGGGCTCGATCTCAAACTGGGACACCAGCTCCGTCATTTCCCCCAGCTTCTGGCTTCCCAGCCGGGAAGCCGTATCCCGGTCCACTACGGGTATCTGGGACATACGAAGCTCCGCCACATCCGTGGTGAAATCCCCTTCGGTGATGATAATCAGGTCCCGGTATCGGGCCGCATTGAAGAACCGGTGCCCCACCAGGGAAGCCCCAGCCATAAATACGATCA
The DNA here is from genome assembly GCA_910577765.1 of uncultured Lachnospiraceae bacterium. Classification (GTDB taxonomy): domain Bacteria; phylum Bacillota; class Clostridia; order Lachnospirales; family Lachnospiraceae; genus Brotaphodocola. The sequence goes on along the minus strand of CAJTOV010000195.1, from coordinate 2,807 downwards.
TCACTCCGATCACCGCGAATCCCACCTTCAAAGGCATTCCCAGGGAAGTCCGCAGATCAGGTCCCCCGGTTTCCTCCTCTCCCCCATACCGGCGGAACACATACTGTCCCGTCGCCGGGTCCCGGTAAATGCCGCCAAACCGCCGTCCGCTTCCCAGGCACCGTACCAGATCCTTAACATACCCCAGAAAATTCACTGCCAGAAAGATCAGAATGCAGGTAATCACATACACAAAAAAGCTGCGGCTCCTTATATGAATGGCAGGCAGGCTGGTATAAAACAACACGAACATAAGGAACACAGAAAGCAGCAGCCTGCCGGCAATGGATGAAATTCGTTTCATTTAATTCACTCTCCTTCTCATAAAAAGTAACAAAAATGGTAAACCGAACAGGAAGCCGGGGAAGCTTCCTGAGGGTATAATCATAGTGTACCATATATTAAGGAGAAAATGACGATTTTCAAAAAGAAATAAGGATTTCATACTACAGTTCACGGGGCGGGGAAAACTGGACAAACATAGGCGTCAAGCTTGCTTGTAAGCCTATGTTTGTCCAGTTTTCCCCATCGGGCGGACGCCCGAAGCTTCTTGTCCGGCAAAGCCGGACAAGAAGCTGCCCCGTGCCCCGTGAACCGTAACGATACTGCTTTCTAAATCATAATCATGAATCCTGTGCCGGTATCCGGTTGCGCATCAGCAGCAGAACTCCCACAATCAGCACCGCGCCCACCGGCAGGGAGATCCAGGCGCTCTGGGTGAATCCGGCCACAATATAGGTTACAAAGGAAACCGCCGCCACCATCAGCGCGTAAGGAAGCTGGGTGGATACGTGGTTTACATGGTCACACTGGGCTCCCGCGGAGGCCATGATGGTGGTATCCGAGATGGGAGAGCAGTGGTCTCCGCAGACCGCACCTGCCATGCAGGCCGAGATGGAGATGGTCATCAGGGTGTGGTTGGAGTTGGCAAACACAGCCACCACAATGGGGATCAGGATGCCGAAAGTTCCCCAGGAGGTACCGGTTGCAAAGGCAAGGCCGCAGCCTACCAGGAAGATAATGGCCGGAAGCAGGTTCATAAGTCCGCCTGCACAGGACTCCATAATGGAAGCCACATATTCTGCCGCTCCCAGGCTGTCGGTCATGGCCTTTAAGGTCCAGGCAAAGGACAGAATCAGGATAGCCGGAACCATGGCTTTAAAGCCCTCAGGCACGCAGGACATACATTCCTCAAACCGCATGACCCGGCGTACCAGATAGAACAGAATGGTAAACACAAGCCCAAAGAAGCTGCCCATGGCCAGTCCCTGGGAGGCATCACTGTTGGAAAAGGCAGTGACAAAATCCGCGCCCTCAAAGAAACCGCCGGTGTAGATCATTCCGATGACACAGCAGAAGATCAGGGCAAGAATCGGCAGGACCAGGTCAATGACAGACCCGCGGCCGATATGGTCCGCTCCGGCTACATTGGCATAAGGACGCCCTGCCGTGGTAAACAGATCATCCTTTTCCCGGGCATTTTTCTCATGGACGGCCATGGGACCGAAATCCATGCTGGTCAGGGCCAGGACCAACATCATCAGAATGGTCAGCAAGGCGTAGAAGTTGTAGGGAATGGCACTGATAAACAGGGCCAGTCCGTCCTCCCCCTCCACGAATCCGGTAACCGCTGCGGCCCAGGAGGAGATGGGAGCAATGATGCAGACCGGGGCAGCCGTGGCGTCAATTAAGTAAGCCAGCTTTGCCCTGGAAATCTTGTGCTTGTCCGTAACCGGCCGCATGACGCTTCCCACGGTCAGGCAGTTAAAATAGTCGTCAATAAAGATCAGAACCCCCAGTCCGATGGTAGCCAACTGGGCGCCGGCCCGGGACGTGATCTTTTCACTGGCCCAGCGGCCAAATGCAGCCGAGCCTCCCGCCTTGTTCATCAGGGACACAATGATGCCCAGGATCACCAGGAAGATCAGGATACCTACATTGTAAGCGTCGGAAAGAACACTTAAATATCCGTCCTGGAACACATGGGTTACCGTGCCTTCAAAGGAAAAGCCGGAGAAGAACAGACCGCCTACCAGAATCCCCACGAATAGGGAGCTGTATACCTCCTTGGTGACCAGGGCCAGGGCAATGGCCACTACCGGCGGAATCAGGGACCAGAAGGTGGCGTACATGGCAGGCTGGGGAGCCTCCCCCTCCTCCGCCGCCAGAACCGTCATGGCAAAGAATGCGCTGAAGACCAGCACGGAAAGTAGCCGTGGTATTACACGTGGTTGATGATTCATAAAAGCCTCCTTTAGTGTGTGTATGTATTCCGGGAGTCTGCTGCCTGGTTCCGGCACTGCTGGATTCCGGGAATACTTTCTTTGGCAAACACAAACGCCATGGACCGGCGCACCTTCAGAGCACGGTTCATGGCGGAAGCTCACGAAAAACATATGGGGAATCCGACACGGCAGCGCTCCACCAGCGGAAGGGAACCAGCCTGCGGCTCCCTGTCCCGGTGACAGTCCGGCGCATATTCTGCGACGGCCCAGAACTTCCTCCCCAGGGCAGAAGGAAATCCTTCGGCAGCATTCCCTTTCCCACCGGTACGGCACCCTGCCGTGGTTTTGCCGGATAATCATATCCGGGCAGATTCCGGTGCTACTGATAAATGCTGCGCCTCTACCAGTTCATTTATAGAGTTTGTACCACAGAAACGTCCGGCTGTCAAGAGAAAATGCACCCTTTGGGGAAGATGCCCCGTCTGAACTGGTAACAGTTCAGATACCCCTTGAACTGTTACCGCATACGGCCATTTAGAATCG
>CAJTOV010000194.1 GCA_910577765.1 uncultured Lachnospiraceae bacterium | reverse complement strand
CCTCTACCCCCCCCTCCCCAGTAACCCCCAGCATCCCCACATCCTCCCCGGAATCCCCTGCCGCCGCAGCCTCCTCCGGTGCAATTCCCAGCCACTGGCACAGGGTGCGGATCCCCTGCTCCTTGGTGGCCCGGGAGGAAACGATCTGCAGGCAGCAGTCTTCCGCAAAGAACCGGACCGCCGTGTCCTGGGAGAGTGCCAGGACACCGGCCAGTTCCTTTACTTCCCGGGAACTCCAGGGAAGGTGGCCTGGCCGCAGAAGGGTAATCTTACAGAGCCGGCTTTCCCTCCGGTCAGGGAGGATTCGGAACCGGAAATGCTTTTTCAGGGGTGCCAGACGTTCCATATAAGCCTCGTCCAGATCATGGACCAGTTCCTTTGCCCCGGCTTTTTGCTCCAGCCGGATATAGGCTCCGGCGGAAAAGATTCCGCCGGAAAACAGATGGCGGATGGTGGGGCAGCGGACCATGGCTTCCCTGTAAGGAAGGGTGGTGGCGAAAAAGAGCGGGATTCCCTCCCGGCTGAGGGCTTCCAGTCCTGCCCGGATCATGGCAGGAACAGAAGATTCCTGGGCCTTGTCCTGGCTGGCAGACGGCATTTTTACGTCCCCGGGAATCAGGGTCCCCTGGATATCCAGAAACACAGCCCTGGGGCGGCGGGGAATGCGGAACAGAGGGTAAGGGCCGAAGAGAATCCGGTTCATAAAGTCGTCCCGGCCGCCGTAAGCCAGATAGCAGGAGCAAAATTTTCTGCGGCACAGCCGTTCCCGATCCAGTCGCACCGTTCCCGGCTGGTCCATGTCCAGTTGATCCGTTCCTGGCTGCTCCATGCCCAGTTGCTCCGTTCCCAGCCGTTCCATACCCAGCATCCCCGTTTCTGTCCGTTCCACGTCCGCCTGCCGGTCCAGGATTGCCCGTCCGCTGACAGCCTGACTGATATTGCAGAGCCGCACCCGCCCGCTGCCCTCCACAAAAAGCCGGTGACTGCATCGGGCAGGCTCTGCGGGAACCGGAACCAGCTCCCGGGCGAAATAGGGGTCAATCTCCAGCAGTGCCTCCTGCTCTGCCTGGGTATAATCCCGGCCCAGACCGTCCATCCGGTTGATCCAGAGATAGATTTCCTTTGGCAGCTTCCGGCGGAGCAGGCGGATTTCCGCCAGATTCCCCGGGTCCCCCACAGCCCCGGCGCAGAGGGATACGCCGGCAGCCAGGAGTATGCGGCAGGAGCTGGCAAATGCTTCTGCCGTGACCATTTCCGGATGAAAGGTCGCCCAGAGCCGGAGCCTGGATATGTGGCCTCCGGCCTGCCGGAACATGGCCAGGGACGGCTCCGGCGAAAAGCTGAGATTAGTCTGTGCCCCCACGGCCTCCATCCAGGGAAAGGCACTGAGAATGCCCAGCCCCTCCCAGTACCAGGGATGGATCAGGGCCTCCCCATAGGGAACCACCATCAGGCCACGGGCCGGAACGGGGAAACTGGTCCTGGCCATATCCGGAAAGTCCCGGACAAACCGGCGCCACTGGGTCTGGTCCTGCTCCAGCTCCCGGTTTCCCATGGGATGCTTGGCAAAGGGGCAGTAGGAGCAGCGGTAATTACAGCTTTTTAAGGTGCCGCGGTAAAGGATCATGGGTCTATCCATGGGAAGCCTCCCATTCTTTCATATACTGGCAGATCTGGGGAGATACAAGCCGGGGCCCCAGATAGTCGGAAAGAGCCATGCCAGAGGGAGTCAGGGAAAGATAGTCCGGCCCATCTTCCCCCCTCCGCCGCTCCAGATACCCTTCTTCCAGCCACTGGCCCAGCAGCGGAAAGTCTGCCTCTGCCTGGCTGTGGAAATGTTCCTGATATTTATCCAGGGAAAGCCCCGGCTGGATCAGCAGGTGGCGGATCACATACCGGCGCTTCTGCTCCTGGACGGAAAGCAGCAGGCCGTGGGAAATCCTTGTGAAATCCCGGGTGGCTTCGTATTCCGCAAGCTGGGCCAGACAGCCGGTGCGGGTAATGGCGTAGGGCGTGGAGAAATGAAGATTGCCCAGATAGCTTCTTCCGCCGCAGCCCAGGGCCAGGGAGGTTCCGAAACCGCACTCCGAGTATACCCGCTGTCCCTTCTGGCGCAGAAAACGGCGCATGGAATCCTGACGGAAGCCCTGTTCCCGGAGAAAGGCCGATGCGGCCTGATACTGGGCCAGGGCGGCTTCCGGCTCCAGAACCATGCCGTCCCCCGGCTCCCGCTCCAGCTTTGCGCCGTGCTTCACATACAGGGGATAGAGAAAGAGCTCGTCTGGTTCAAAGGTCAGGGCTTCCTTAAGGGAGCTTAGAAGGCTTTGGACGGTCTGGCCGGGTATCCCATAGATAAAGTCCACGTTGATGCAGGGAAAGTCACAGGAGGTTAAAAGGGCCAGGGCCTGGCGGGCACGGTCAGCCCGGTGGCTGCGCCGCAGGGTTTCCAGCTCCTGGTCGGAAAAGCTCTGGATGCCCATGCTGATCCGGGTGGCGCCGGAACTTTTCAGCAGACGCAGCTTCCCTTCCGTGGTCTGGTTGGGCGCGGTCTCTATGACCAGCTCCCGTCCGGCAGTGAAGGAAAAGCAGTCTTCCAGGACAGCGAACATCCGCCGGATCTGGATTTCCGACAGGAGAAGGGGGGTGCCGCCGCCGATTGTGAGACTGGAAAACTCCGTCCGGAAGGGGGCCAGCAGTGCTCCATACTGCTTTGCCTGGCGTTCTACGGCGTCCAGATACCGGTCCATGGCAGCAGAGTCCTGGCCGGTAACGGAGAACAGGTTGCAGTAGCCGCATTTGGTCTGGCAGAAGGGAATGTGCAGATAGAGCCCGTGGCCGCTGCCGGCCAGGACAGGAAGATAGTCTTCCAGCGCAACCCCGGTAAGGGGCTGGTAGGCAGTCTTGTGGGGATAGCTGTACATGTACTGAATGTAAGGGTTCATGGAAAAACCTCCGTGGCTGGTGCTTTTTGCCAGGACGTCCGCAACGGTTACGGACGCCCTGCTATAGGAAAAAGTGTTTGTAGGGAACCGTATTGACAACCGGATGATTGATGCCATGGAAGTGGCAGCCGTCCTCCCCATAGCAGGTGCCATGGTCTGAGCAGCAGATCACAAATGCCCCGCCGCGCATGGCCTTCCAGCCCTCAAACAGCCGTCCAAGCTCCCGGTCCACATAGCGGAGAGCCGCCTTGTGGCTTTCCAGATTGTCATGGTCAGCTCCTTCCAGGTAGAAGCAGTTGGGATAATGAATGGCATCCACATTGAGATAGAGGAATATACGCTTCCCGGGATCAGCCTTGTCCAGCTTTTTAAGGAGAAAATCCACCTGGTTGCGGGTGCTGTCTTTCACCGGACAGCCAAAGGAAGGATTCCAGAAGCTTTCCTGGAAGTAGCCGGGAAAGACCTTCCCCATATCCGAACGTTTGTCAAAGAAGGCCACGCCGCCCACACACCAGGTGGCATAGCCGTCCCGGCCAAGACCTTCCATGATGGTGCTGCCGGAAAATGCATAAGCTCCCTCAGGGCCCTTCTGCCCAAGTCCCACACCCTTTGGAAAGAACAGAAGCTCCTGGTCCCCGATATGCCTGGCGTCAAAAGGAGAGGGCAGGAAGCCGGAGAACATGGAATGGTGGGAGGGCCAGGTAAAGTTTCCCGGAGCCTGGCGTTTCTCCCAGGGACCGTACCGGTTCAGCACCGGGGTGGTCCCGGCAGCTTCTTCCTGAATGGCCGCGTCGTAGCGCAGGGTGTCCAGGCAGACCAGCAGGATATCCCGGGTCCCCACGACCCTGGTCATGTCAACGGAAGGCTTCTGGCGTTTCTGGGAAGCAGCCAGCATCTGGAAGGGAACCTCCCGGGCAGCCGGCTGCTGTGTATTGTGTATTTGTTCTGTCATGACGGTTCTCCTTGATTTCCGTGAAGATAGCAGAGGCAGCAGGCCGGAGAAAGCAGGGCCCCGGCCGTTTCGGTCAGGTGCCGGGGCAGCCTCCGGCCTCCAGCCACTGTTTCATGATCGCTGCCTGGCGGCGGTAGATCCGGTTTTCCCGGTAAATATCCTGGTAGATTAGATCTCCCTGGGCATTCATCTCAATGATTCTGGGCCGCAGACTGCCCTTTTCCAGCAGAATGTCCAGGCCGGCGCAGGAGAGGGACGGGTAGCAGTCCATGGCAGACCTGCACAGGCTGAGGACCTGGGAAAGTACCTGCCGGGGAAGGCCCAGGGCATCATACTCCAGGGGCCGGTTGTTGAGATGCAGGTTGGTAATGGGGCCTTTGGAAAGCCTGGCCAGAAGATAATCCGGCTCCCCCTTCTGCATCACCACCCGCAGGTCATAGGAGAAGCCTTTGTATTCGGCCTTGGCGTACCAGCGTTCCGCAATACAGTCCAGAGCCAGGAGTCTGTCCAGCATGCGCCGGATCTGGTCCCGGTCCTCACAGCGGACAAGGCGTCTGGTATTGACCAGGCTGCCGTCCGGGGTTTCTGCCGCACAGGTGTAGAGCACCATGCGCCCGGTTCCGGGCTGGATGCGGAACGCAGATACACCGGCAGCCCCGGAACCGCAGACCGGCTTGACAAATACCTGGTGGATGTGCCTGTGGAGCATGGCCTGGACCAGATGGTCTGTGGCACGGATGGGGCCATGGTCCCCGGGGACCAGCATTTCCGTTACAGGCAGTCCTGCCTGGGCCAGCCGTATTTTGCAGGCCCGCTTGTCCAGCAGATCCAGAATGCCGGAAGGATGATTGAAAAATGTTACGCTTCCGGAGTCTGTGGGCCTGTTTGTCCGGGCATGGATTCCTGCCGGGTGTTTCAGTGCTGCCAGGGCTTCCAGGTCCCGCCGGTAGGAAGCCGCCAGCCCGTCCAGCGTATCCAGGACGAAGCTGTCCCAGAGAGGCGGGTCAATTTTTATGTACAGTTCCGTATCCGGTGAAAGGGGAACGCCTGTCCCCGGCAGCCGGTCCTGCCACCCGTTCCAGTCCACAACCAGAACAGGTAGCCCATACTGCTTTGCTGCCTGTTCCAGATAGACGGTTCGTCTGGTTCCGGGACTGCCCAGGAGGACAATCTGTCTGGGACTCATTCGGTCATCATGGCGGACATGTAGATCTCACCCCGGTACTGGTCCGGTTTGTTCCGCTCGGACACATCCACCTCCAGGGGAAGCCCGGCAAGCTTCTGCTCCATCTCCTCGGACAGATAGTGGTAATGAAGGTCAAGCTTTTTCAGATTGGGCCACTGGGGCAGCTTCTCCAGAAGCAGGGCGCCGCCTTTGTCGGTAAGGGTTCCCATGGACAGATCCAGGGTATGAAGCTGGCCCATGAATCTGCTTTCCAGAACCACCTCTGCCACCTGGTCCTGAATCTCGCTGTCTGCCAGTCCCAGGTATTCCAGACAGGGGAAATCAGCTTTGTCCAAAAGCTCACGGATGGTGTCTGCATTGCCGTCAAAACCGTAGTTATCCACACCGATGTAGAGCATCAGACGCTTTAAGGAAGGCAGGCTGGCGTTCTGGATGGACTGGATCACATGCTCCGGCAGACCGCCACAGATGATCTCCAGGGATTCCAGGTTATCATGGGCAATCTGTCCTAAGTCAAGGTCCGTGCTGCCCATGATGGTCAGCTCCTTTAACTGGGGCATGGCAGCCCACAGACGGCTGTAGTTCCCCTGAATGATCCAGGACACCTCGCATTCCTCATAATCCATATTACCGATAAACAGCTTAGTGATGTGGGAGAAACGGTCCGCATGGTCCACGATTCCGTCGATAATCTCCTGGCATCCGTCCTCGTAAGCGGAACCCCAGCTTCCGATCACCAGATACTCCAGGCCGGGAAAATCCGGGTCAGCCAGAATCTCCTCCACCATGGAGACCGGTCCCTTGCCGTTGTCATAGTCATCATAATCGTAGGCATAGGTTTTGGCATGGGGATCGTTAATGTCTATGTAGCTCATAAGAATACCTCCTGCGTCATACGTGTACGCCTGGATTCCGGCGGGAGAAATTCCAGGCGCCATTGGGATTTTGTTTTGATTTTATCTTAGCACAGACAGTAGGATTTCGCAAGAGGCCGTGTGTTGTTACTATTCACGGGGGGCATCTTCTTGTCCGGCTATGCCGGACAAGAAGCAT
>CAJTOV010000193.1 GCA_910577765.1 uncultured Lachnospiraceae bacterium | reverse complement strand
GCTTCTTGTCCGGCATAGCCGGACAAGAAGATGCCTCCGTAAATAGTAACCAATATTATATCATTTTTCTAATATAAAAACCACCGGATTGTTTCCCGGCCACTGCTGCTCCCAACTGTTCATAAGAAGCACCCGGCATTCACCAGTACCCATACCTCCTCCTATACCGCACCATCACTCCCCCAGCCATCCCAAACGCCATCAGTTCTGCCGCCGGTGTAGCCAGCCAGATTCCCGTGACCCCAAAGACCGCCGGCAATACTGCCATGGCAGCCACCATGAATACAAAGGACCGGGAAAATGCCAGGACTGCCGACACCACCCCGTTGGACAGGGCCGTGAACATACCGCTGGCAAAGATATTGAAGCCGATGAACAAAAGGGCTGCCGTGCAGATCCGGTTCCCGGTGACAGCCAGGTCATACACCGGATTGTCCGGTCTGGCAAACACAGCCACCAGGGGCCTGGTCACCGCCAGAGAACCAGCCACAGACACCAGGGCAATCACTCCGGTCACCTTCATGCTTATCTTTACCAGTTTCCTAAGCTTCTCCCGGTTTCCCTCCCCGTAATAATAACTGATCATAGGCGCCACCCCGTAGGAATACCCGGTATAAAGAGAACTGGCCAGCATCAGCACATACATGATGATGGTAATGGCCGCTCCCCCCTGCTCCCCCACATAATGAAGCATGGTCCAGTTGAACATAAGCGTCACAATCCCGGTCACCAGAGCCGTAGCCATCTCCGAACACCCGTTTCCGGCAGCGCTGGCCAGCACCCCCGGCCGGACAGCCGGTTTTACAAAATGGAGCAGGCTGTCTCTCCGGCTAAAGACCACCAGGCCCGCCACGCCGGTTACCGAATACCCAAGGCCTGTGGCCACCGCAGCCCCCCGGATGCCCATGGAACAGATGCGGATCAGTACATAGTCCAGCACCAGGTTCAGCACCCCTCCTGCCACGGAACACACCAGGGAAAGGCCTGCCTTCTCCGAGGCGATCATATAGAGAGTAAAATTATTCATCAGAAGAATCGGAACCGTAAACAGCAGATACCCGTTGAGATACTCCACACAGTAGCCGGTCACTGCCTCAGACAGTCCCATTCTTCCAAACATGCTCCCGGTTACCAGATATCCCGTCCCCCACATAACCACCCCGACGACGACATTTACCAGAATCAGAAAGGTGAAATCTTCCCTTGCCTCCCGAAGCTTCTGCTCTCCCATTTTCTTCATAATCACCGCACTGCCGCCGGTGGCCAGCATGGTGGAAATGGCTGTCACCAGCTGGATCACCGGAGCTGTCAGATTGATGGCAGACAAAGCCTCCGTACCGATAAGATTGGACACAAACAGACCGTCCACCATGGTATAAAAAGACATAAACACCGACATGACAATGGTAGGAACGGCAAATCTGAGAATGCCGCCCAGGGTAACCGGCTGATTGTAACGGTCAAGAGGAGATTTTAAAAAAATGGACAACCAGAATACCCTGCTCACCATCGGCCAGTTTGCCGCCCTCCATGGAATCAACAAGAAAACACTCATGTGGTACGACCAGACCGGCCTTTTCTATCCGGCCTTTATCCATCCAGGCAATGGATACCGTTACTACAGCTACCGCCAAAGCTCCCTTCTGGAGACCATTCTGCTTCTTCGGGAGCTGGATGTGCCTGTCAGCGAGATACAGACCTTTGTGAAAAACCGTTCCGCCGCCAGCTTAAGCCGGCTTCTTAAGGAACAGCTTGCAGACCTGGACCAGACCATCTGCCACTTACAATCCGTCCGCAAGTCCCTGGCCAGCCGGTACGGGAATATGGAGACTCTTCTGACTATGGACCTTTCGGAAATCTCCGTAATCCGGAAAGAAGAACGCTGCCTGGTCACCGTGGACATTGACCGCCATACCCCCTATGAAAAGCAGGTGGAAATGATCACCGCCGAAACCAGGAAATACCAGCTCCGCCGTCTCCACGACGCCTCCTACGGAACCATGATAGCTGTAGAGCATCTGTACAACGGCAATTTCAGCGAATACGGGAAACTGTTTATCGAAATCCCTTATCCCATACAAAAAGCCGGACTGCATATCCAGCCCGGCGGAAACTATGTAAAAGCATTTTTTAAAGGAAACTGGGACCTGCTGCCCAAAAAATATGAGGAAATTCTCCTTTACGCCCAGGACCACCATCTGGCCCTGGCAGGATTTTCCTATGAGATGGTCATCAACGAAGCGGTCATCGACCGGATGGAAGATTCCATCGTCCAGATTGAGATTCCGGTGCGTCCCCGCCAATCAGATGCTTCAGCAGCTGCTTCCGGTTATTGATGAACATTTCCATCACCTGGTAGCTGTCTGTTTCCTCATAGGTGCACGGATGGACAGGACCGTCATCAAAGGTAAGAATCTGCGCCCCCGGAATTCCCAGCAGAATGGGAGAATGGGTGACGATAAAAAGCTGGGACCCCTGCCTTGCACACCGCTCCAGCTCCATAAGCAGGGTCAGCTGCCTGTAAGGTGACAGCGCTGCCTCCGGCTCGTCAAAAAAGTAAAGCCCATTAGGCCCTAACTGCTTCTGGGCCGTAGCCAGGAAGCTTTCCCCATGGGACTTTTCATGGTAGCGCTCCGAAGGATGATCCGCATCCCCATACTGCTCTTCCGCGGTGGCCACATTGTAGAAGCTTTCCGCCCGCAGAAAATAACCGTTCTTAGACCGCCTGTATCCACGGGAAATACGCAGGGCCCCCCACAGCTCCGAGTGGGAATCATAGGTGGAAAAGCTGTAGTTTTTCGTGCCGCCCTCCGGGTTAAAGCCGGAGGCAATGGCAATGGCCTCCAGCATAGTGGACTTCCCACTGCCATTCTCCCCCACAAAGAAGGTAATGGGACTGGGAAACTCCAGGCTTTCTATACTGGCAATGGACCCAATCCCCCGCAGATAGCTGTATGGGCTGATCTGGTCCCAGTCAATGGTAATACTGCGGATAAACTGGGTGTTCATGGTCTCTTTCCCCCTCCATTTCCTATTTCCCCTTCACCGCCGCCACCTGCTCCCACAGCGGCCGCTTCTGCTTCTTCCGTGTCATCTCCACCAGATTTAACTGGGTCATGTCCACCACCGTGGTCTTGACGGAGTCCTGCCGGACATAGCGGCGCAGGGCATCCATCAGGGCTTCCTTATCCTCTTCCCTGTGCATGTCGATAAAGTCCACCAGAATGATCCCCGACAGATTCCGGAGCCGAAGCTGGCAGCAGATTTCCTCCGCTGCCTCCAGATTGGTCATCCGGATGGTGTCGGCCAGATTCTTTTTGCCGGAATATTTTCCCGTGTTGACGTCGATGACCACCATGGCCTCGGTGATCTCAATGACCAGGTAGCCGCCGGATTTCAGCCAGACCCGCTTCTGGAGAGCCTGGTCCATAACCGTTTCCAGGCTGTAGAGCCTGGACAGGGTCACCAGACGGTCCTCATAGAGCCGCACAGCCACTGGCTCCCCGGCCCCTGGCTCCTGTCCGTCCAGATACTCCTTCACATTCCGGTATATGTCCGGATCATCGGTGATCACTTCTTCCAGGCTTCCGCTTAATACTCCCTTCAGGGTTTTCAGATACTCCGGCTCTGCCCTGCCAAGGACGCTGTAGCAGGTCCGGTAGGCGGCCTTCTCCCGAATCCGGCGGTACTGGTCCATGAGACACCGGGTCTCCTCCAGCAGCTCTTCCTCCATGCCGTAGGCATTGGTGCGGACAATGACTCCCGCTTCCCCGGCGGTGACGGCTTCCAGCCGTGGCCGCAGCCGCTCCTTAAACTCCTTGTCCGTAATCCTGGAGGAAAAGCCGATGACCTTCTTTCCGCTGGTCACCACCGCGTACTTTCCGGTAAAATTCAGATTGGAGGTCAGCACCGGGTCCTTGGTCTTCACCGCGTCCCGGGCCACCTGGACCACGATCTCGTCCCCTTCCTTAAGCCCCGGGGAAGGATTATCCTCCAGACTGTAATATCCGGTCTGCCCCTGGGCAAAATCCACAAAGGCCGAATTGAGATTCTTCACAATCCGTTTTACTTTTCCCATATAGATATTTCCCAGAATGGAGTCCTCCTCCTCTAAGCCCAGCTCCAGCACCCGCTTCTCCGAGACCAGGGCCGTCAGAATCCGTTCCTTCCATCTGGTGATCACAAGCTTATTCACGCATTTCTCCTATATTCCCGGCCTCAGACCAGGGACCATCCAGACATAACCATTCCTGCCATCCGCGCTTCCCACATTCACCCAATCTCTTCCCCAAAGGCATCCAGGGCCACCAGCTCTGCCCCTTCCCCGGTTCCCCGGCTCCCATACACTTCCTCCCGCTGCACCAGCAGGGCAAAGTCCTCCAGCACCAGTCCGGCCTGGTCCATGTAAGCCCGGATCACTGCCTCCGGCTTTAAGTTGGCCACACTGCCTGTGGCCAGCCGCATGCGCACCGCCTGCCCGTCTACGGACAGGGAATGGATCATGGGACGGATATCCGTCTCCTTCTCCCCCTTCTTTGTCTTCTTTGTTACCAGGATCCGGTCCTGGTCTGCGAAAGCTTCCAGCCCGGCTGCAAAGCCCTCCCAGTCCTCAGGCGCCTTCCCCTGCCGGAAGGTCACCCTATAGTCGGAAGCCGCCACAATGGACATGGCGCTGGCCGCCGTATCCGGCAGACGCTTATAGGACAGCACCTCCATCCCCTCCACGGACACCCCGTTGATCCGCCGCAGCATCTCTTTAGACGAATCCGTGGAAAGGACTTCGATATCCACATACTCCCCCCGGCTGGTGATTCCCACACCCAGAGGCGCCGCAAAGGACATGATCTGGTGGGGGCTGAACCCTTCGCTGTAGCGGATATCCACATCCGCCCTGCGCATGACCTTCTGGAAATACCGCATCACATCCAGGTGTCCGATGAACTTCATATTGCCCTCTTTGGCAAATTTAATGCGAATCTTCATAGCAGACACCTCCTTGGAAACTCCGGGCCCCGCAGCCGGAACACTGCTCCCGGCAGTTGGGGGTCACCTGCTCATTCATTGCCCGCAGCCACTCCCGCTTTAAAAACTCCTTGGACACACCGGCATCAATAAAGTCCCAGGGGAACACCTCGTCCAGGTCCCGCTGGCGGGTAGTATAGAATTCCGGGTCTATCTTACAGTCCTCAAATGCTTTCATCCAGATATCATTGTTGAAATATTCTCCCCAGGAGTCAAAGACCGCCCCCTGGCGGTAGGCCTCCTCCAGCACCGCGGCCACCCGCCGGTCCCCGCGGGCCATGACCCCCTCCAGCACGGACAGGTCCGCCTCGTGCCAGTTGTATTTTAAACTTTTGGCATTCTTCATTTCCCGGATCTTGTTGCGGACGATATAGGCCCGGTCCAGGAACTCCTCTTTGGTGCACATTCTGGCCCACTGGAAGGGGGTGAAAGGCTTGGGCACAAAGAAGGAGGAGCTGGCCACCACCTGGACCTTGCCCTGGCGCTGCTCCTTGGGCACCTCATCATAGTAGGTCTCCGCCACCTTCTGGGACAGCAGGGCAATACCCTCCATGTCCTCCACAGTCTCTGTGGGAAGTCCCAGCATGAAATACAGCTTCACCCGGTTCCATCCTCCGTGAAATGCCTCCGCAGCCCCTTTTAAGATGATTTCCTCCGTAAGGCCCTTGTTGATCACATCCCTGAGCCGCTGGGACCCTGCCTCCGGCGCAAAGGTCAGGCTGCTCTTCTTCACATCCTGAATCCTGCCCATAACATCCAGGGAAAACGCGTCGATGCGCAGGGAGGGAAGGGAGATGTTCACCTTCCGCGCGCTGCACTGGCTGATCAGAAAATCCACCAGCTCCGGGAGCCGGGTGTAGTCGCTGGAACTCAGGGAGCTTAAAGAAATCTCCTCGTGCCCGGTGGTTTCCAGCAGCAGCCCGGCATATCGCTTCAGATAGTCCATCCCCCGCTCCCGGAGCGGCCGGTAGACATTGCCCGCCTGGCAGAACCGGCAGCCCCGGATGCAGCCCCTCTGTATTTCAAGGACCACCCTGTCCTGGGTAACCTTCTGAAAGGGAACCAGAGGCTTCTCGATGTAGGGTACACGGTCCATGTCCATAACCAGCTCCTTTGTAACCTTTTC
>CAJTOV010000192.1 GCA_910577765.1 uncultured Lachnospiraceae bacterium | reverse complement strand
ATGGCGCGGATAGCGAGTGCTATTTACTCGGGAATTAGTGCAACGATGTACTAGGTTACAGTTCACGGGGCGGGGAAAACTGGACGAAAACAGACGTCAAGCTGGCTTGTAAGACTGTTTTCGTCCAGTTTTCCACATCGGGCGGACGCCCGATGCTTCTTGTCCGGCATAGCCGGACAAGAAGATGCCCCCGTGAACAGTAACATTTAATGAAAGCATCCGTATGATCCGTATGGTCCGGACCGGAGGAAAGTATCCGGCAGGTGAAGCGGCAGAGACGGTTACCAGAGAAATGCCAGCAGGAGGAACGCCATGGAACGCAGAAGTCCATTACAGATACAGGCTTATGATTATTTGAAGAATATGATTCTGTCCGGACAACTGGAACCCAATGTACTTTATTCGGAGACCAGGATGTCTGCCCAGATCGGTATCTCCAGGACCCCTATGCGGGAAGCCATCCAGTGTTTAAGCCAGGACGGCTATATTACCGTGGTTCCCAGCAAGGGCTTCATGATCCGTTCTCTCAATGAGCAGGATATGGAGGAAAGCATCCAGATCCGCTGCGCCATCGAAGGCTTCTGCGTCCGTCTCATTGCGGCTGAAGCAGGATCAAAGAAAGGCCAGAAGACCCTGGCGGACCTGGACCGGCTGCTGGAAAAGCAGGAAAAGCTTCTGAACCAGAAGAACGGCCCAGGCAGGGAGAATATCGAAAACAACAGCTGGACCCAGGCAAGCCTGGACCAGTTTATGGAATATGACCACCAGTTCCACCGGACCCTGGTAAGCTATGCCCAGAACCGGGAATTTCAGCAGATCTTCCAGCGGCTTATGTACCTGATCCACTTAACCACCTCCGAAGCCCTTTTGGTCCCCGGCCGCACCGAGGACACACTGAAAGAACACAGGCTTGTGTGCTCCTATTTAAAGGAAGGCGACGGAGAGTCCGCCTACAAGCTGATGATGGTCCATCTTCTGATGCCCCTGACCATGCACCTGACCGGCAGGCCGTCCGCTGGGGCAGAACTATTGAAACAAACGTAACTTTTCACATAAGATGATAATATAGTTCACAAGGCGGGGAAAACTGTTACAATTCACGGGGGGCATCTTCTTGTCCGGCTATGCCGGACAAGAAGCATCGGGCGTCCGCCCGATGTGGAAAACTGGATAAAAACAGAAAATCACTTAAATTCCTATTGAAATACTATGAATTAAATAGTATAATGCAGACAGCGCGGAATCATTTTCAGAAAGGCGGACCTTATATTTATGAATAAAGTCATCTATTTAGATAATGCGGCGACCACAAAGACCCGTCCAGAGGTGGTGGAAGCCATGCTCCCTTATTTTTCCCAGTATTACGGGAATCCTTCCTCCGTATACGGATTCTCTACCCCGGTGAAGCAGGCCGTGGAGAAGGCCAGGGAGACCCTGGCTGCCTCCATCGGTGCAAAGACCAATGAGATCTATTTCACCGCAGGCGGTTCCGAGGGAGACAACTGGGCCATTAAGGCCGCGGCGGACGCATACCAGGACAAAGGCAGGCATATTATCACCAGCAAAATTGAACACCATGCAGTGCTGCATACCTGCCAGTATCTGGAGCACCACGGATTTCAGGTTACTTACCTGGACGTGGACGACAAGGGGATGGTTAGGCCGGAGGATGTAAAGGCAGCGATCCGTCCGGACACCATTCTGATCACCATTATGTTTGCCAACAATGAGATCGGCACCATCCAGCCGGTAAAGGAGATCGGCCGGATCGCCAGGGACCAGGGCATCCTGTTCCACACCGACGCGGTCCAGGCTTACGGACATGTGCCCATCCAGGTGGATGAGTACCAGATTGACATGCTCAGCACCAGCGCCCACAAGATCAACGGGCCCAAGGGCATCGGCTTTCTCTACATCCGCAAAGGGGTGAAGATCCGGTCCTTTGTCCACGGCGGCGCCCAGGAGCGCAAGCGCCGTGCCGGTACGGAGAATGTTCCCGGCATTGTAGGCTACGGGAAGGCCGCAGAGCTGGCCATGGAGACCATGGAGCAGCGGGCGGAAAAGGAACGGACCCTCCGCAATTACCTGATGGAGCGGATCATGCAGGAGGTTCCCTTTACCCGGATCAACGGGGACTGTGAGAACCGTCTTCCCAACAATGCCAATTTTGCCTTCCAGTTTATTGAGGGGGAATCCCTGCTGATTCTCCTGGACGGAAAGGGAATCTGCGGCTCCAGCGGTTCTGCCTGCACTTCAGGCTCCCTGGACCCCTCCCATGTACTGCTGGCCATCGGGCTGCCTCATGAGATTGCCCACGGCTCCCTGCGTCTGACCCTCAGTGAGGAGAATACAAAGGAAGAAATGGACTATGTGGTGGACAGTGTGAAGGAGATTGTGGCACGGCTGCGGGATATGTCCCCGCTGTATGAGGATTTTATGAAGAAGCAGTGAATTTGTTTTAGGGATAATCAGACAAAAGGAGACTGACCATGTATACAGAGAAAGTGATGGACCATTTCCAGAACCCGAGAAACGTAGGGGAGATTGAAGATGCAAGCGGTGTAGGCACCGTAGGCAATGCCAGGTGCGGGGATATTATGCGGATCTTCCTGGATATTGACGAGAACCAGATCATCCGGGACGTAAAATTCAAGACCTTTGGCTGCGGGGCCGCGGTGGCCACCAGCAGCATGGCCACGGAGCTGGTCAAGGGAAAGAGCGTCCAGGAGGCCATGACCGTTACCAACAAGGCGGTGATGGAAGCTTTGGACGGCCTGCCGCCGGTGAAGGTACACTGTTCCCTGCTGGCCGAGGAGGCCATCCATGCGGCGCTGTGGGACTATGCCCAGAAAAACGGAATCCGGATTGAAGGACTGGAAAAGCCCAAGACGGATATCAGCGAGGAAGAAGAGGACGAAGCGTATTAATGGGGAAAAAGGTAGTAGTAGGTATGTCAGGCGGCGTCGATTCTTCGGTGGCCGCCTGGCTTTTAAAGGAGCAGGGGTATGAGGTGGTGGGAGTCACCATGGAGACCTGGCAGCAGGAGGACGAGGCAGCCCGGGAGCAGGGAGGCTGCTGCGGGCTTTCTGCCGTGGAGGATGCCCGCCGGGTGGCCTGGCAGCTTGGGATTCCCCATTATGTAATGAACTTTAAGAAGGAATTCCGGGAGCATGTGGTGGACTATTTTATTTCCGAATATGTCTGCGGGCGGACGCCCAATCCCTGCATTGCCTGCAACCGGTTTGTGAAATGGGAGGCCCTGCTGGACCGGAGTCTGGGCATTGGCGCGGACTTTATCGCCACGGGCCATTATGCGCGGGTGGACCGGCTGCCGGGGGGACGCTATGCCCTGTGCAAGTCCGCCACAGCCGCCAAGGACCAGACCTATGCTCTTTACAGTCTGACCCAGAAGCAGCTTTCCCGGACCCTGATGCCGGTGGGGGCCTACGCCAAGGAGGATATCCGCCGCATGGCCCGGGAACTGGCGCTTCCTGTGGCCCATAAGCCGGACAGCCAGGAGATCTGCTTTATCCCGGACCATGACTATGCAGGCTTTATCCGGGAGCAGGTGGGAAAGCCCCTGCCCACGGGAAATTTCGTGGACCGGCAGGGACGTGTGCTGGGCCGCCATGCAGGTATTACACATTATACGGTGGGGCAGCGGAAAGGGCTGAACCTGGCCATGGGTCATCCGGTCTTTGTGGTGGAGATCCGCCCGGAGACCAATGAGGTGGTCATCGGGGACAGTGAAGAGGTATTTACCGATTCCCTGATCTGCCATGGAATCAACTGGATGGCAGTGGACGGCCTTCACGGAGGGTCTATGGACGTGGATGCCAGAATCCGTTACAACCACAAAGGGGCGCCCTGTACCATCCGTCAGATCGGGGAGGACCTGGTGGAATGCCGGTTCCGGGAAAAGGTCCGGGCCGTGACCCCGGGACAGGCCGTGGTGTTTTATGATGGAGATTATGTAGTAGGAGGAGGAACCATCCGGTGAGAAAGAAAGCAAGTGGGGCAGACCGGCCAGACCGGCTGTCCGGAAACAACAGAAGGATCAGGCTTCTGGCCGCAGGTGCGGTTCTGTCAGCCGCCGTGGCCCTGGGAGGCTGTCAGGGGCAAAGGTATGAACGGATTGAGCTGGAGACGGCAGCCCAGGACGGGGCCGGGGAGGCGGGAACAGGAGCCGGGACAGAAGAGGCCGGACAGCCAGGAGCCGCCCCGGGAGCAGGCGCCGGGTCAGGGCAGGCTGCCGGGACAGAAGAGGCCGGACAGTCAGGAGCCGCCCCGGGAGCAGCAGCCGGGCCGGAAATTTCCGTGACTCTGGAAAGCAGTGCCGTGGATTTTGCCTCCACCATGGAGACGGTCCAGGCAATGGAAAGCCGGGATGAGACGGTCTATGTCAATGCCACAGACTTAAATATCCGCAAAGCACCCCGGACGGCAGCAGAGGTGGTGACCCGGTTAAATACCGGAGCAGAGCTTCGGCGTACCGGATACAATGCGGAATGGAGCCAGGTGATTTACCAGAATCAGCAGTGCTATGCAGCATCCAGGTTTCTGACTACAGAGAAGCCCCAGGCCCAGGAGAACGGGAACGGCAATTCCGCCCCGGCCCAGGCAGACAGCACCTCCGGCGGAAGCGGAATGCTGGAAGGGGAGGCCGGACTGAACCCCGACTGGAAGTATGCCGGGTACGCAAAGATTTCCTCCGGAAAGGCCATGCTCTACCGGGCCGGAAGCAACCGGAAGAACAAGGTGGTCTGTGTCAATGCAGGCCACGGCACCAGCGGCGGTTCCAGCGTCAAGACCCAGTGCCACCCGGACGGAACCCCCAAGGTTACCGGAGGCACCACCGGGGCAGGGGCTACCTCAGCGGTGGCCGTATCCGGCGGTATGCAGTTTGCGGACGGGACCCCGGAGGCCAAGGTGACCCTGGCTATGGCAAAGGCGCTGAAGGAGAAGCTTCTGGCAAGAGGCTATGACGTGCTGATGATCCGGGAGTCAGAGGATGTACAGCTGGACAACATTGCCAGGACCGTCCTGGCCAACAATCTGGCAGACTGCCACATTGCCCTTCACTGGGATTCCACCAGCAAGGATAAGGGAGCCTTCTATATGAGTGTGCCCAACGTGGCCTCCTACCGGGCCATGGAGCCGGTGGCTTCCCACTGGCAGGAGCACCATGCACTGGGAGACAGCCTGATTGCCGGGCTCCAGGGGGCAGGTGTTAAGATCTTCTCCAACGGAAAGATGGAGATGGACCTGACCCAGACCTCCTATTCTACGGTGCCGTCCGTTGATATCGAGCTGGGGGACAAGGCTTCCGACCACTCGGCAGCAACCCTGGACAAGCTGGCCGGAGGACTGGCAGACGGGGTGGAACTGTTTTTCGGAAGATGAGCCGTTGACGGGGGCATGTTCTTGTCCGGCCATGACGGACAAGAAACATCGGGGCGTCCGCCTGATGCGGAAAACTGGACAAAAACAGAAAAGCAGTTTACAAGAACCATCAAACCATGTATAATAATAACGCAGTGATGGAGATGTAGCGAAGAGGCCGTAACGCGGCACACTCGAAATGTGTTTGTCGGGGTTAAACCTGGCACGAGGGTTCGAATCCCTCCGTCTCCGCTTCATGCGTGTCCCCGGAAAACCTGGTTTTTTGAAAAGCCAAGGGTTTCCGGGGATTTTTATATTTCCCCGGTCCCGTTCCAAAGCCCCATTCATAGGCACCACCAGAAAATCAGAACTCCTCCAATAACCAGAAGAATCAGGCATCCCACAATCCGCAGAAACCACATTCTGTATTCCGGGTCCGTGATCAGATGAAACCACCACCCGATGTATATCCAGTAAAGTATTTTTAGCTGCATGGCGGCCAGCCATTTGGCAGGTTCCCACCACCATCCTATAAACATCCAGTACAGACATCCCATGACTCCAGCTTCCCTCCCAATAGTCCAAACCATTACATTATAGAGCATTTTCAGAACGGATGCAATGGCAATGATTTTGCAATTGACTTATCCACCCAATGGGGGTATGATCATAACGGCAGATATAGAACGTGTCTGAACATTCAGGCAGCCGTCACAGCCATGAAAGCCCGGCTCTGGCGGCTGCCTTCGTAAAGGAGAATCAGCATGGACCGGTCAGGTGGCCCGGGTGGGCGCAAAAAGTGGGTAAGCGGAAGCGGAAAAGG
>CAJTOV010000191.1 GCA_910577765.1 uncultured Lachnospiraceae bacterium | reverse complement strand
CCACACGCCTGATCCGGTTTCTCAGGCAGTACCATGCCCGGTGCTCCATCTCCATCCGGACCCGGAACAACATCATGACCTACCGGCTCTGCGAGCAGGGTATGGGCCTGGCCGCTATTATGGAGGTGGCTGCCCACAACACTACCTTTCACCAGCCCCCCTGCCTGTACCAGATCGGAGAACCGCCCCTGCATGAGAACTGGTATATCGGCACCCGTCTGAACCAGAAGCTGACCCCCATTGAGGAAAGCTTTATTGCCATTGTACAGGAATATGCTCCCCAGATGGTGGCTTCCCCCTTCCAGGTCATAGGCTGATCCCTGAAACTACAGCCAGAAAACTGCCAGAAGATGGGCCGTCAGCCCTGCCGACAGTCCCCCTATGGTATGGCAGAATATGGATGCCCCTGTCATTTCCTCTGCTTTCAAAGTCGACATCATGGAAACATGGGTGGACAGATACCCGCTCCAGCACATACACATGGCAACAAACACTGCAATATCGTTTCCATGGACACTGCCTCTCTGCATAAGGTTCGGTATCAGGCCTATAGCTGCTCCTGCCGCTCCCAGAGCCGTAACCGGCACCACACAGTTTTCCGCGCTGGAGAATCCAAACAGTGGCTTTATGAGAAAGGAAATCTGTTCCAGCAGCCGGGGCAGCAGACCGATTCCTTCATAGGCAGCTCCTGTATAGCCGCCTTCCGGACAATGGTTGGAAAGCATCATAATGAAGGTGCAGATTACCAGGATTCCGGGAACAATGGAGAACCCAAGGTGTACCCCATGCTTTCCACCTTCCAGCATACAGAGCATGATTCTCTGGGGAACCGGTCCCTTATGTACCAGACGGACCTCCTGGGGCACCGGCTCCAGCGGTTCCTCCGCGGCCACCGCTTCTTTGCCATAGTGCCGTGCCGTATACCAGAGCATCATTCTGGTACTTACAATACTTCCGGCGACAGCTCCCAGGGTTCCGGCCAACACCGGTCCCTGCATAGAAAATTCGGCCTTACTCTCCAGGCCCAGCATAAAGGCTGCAATTACCATTCCCATGCCAAAGGCTGTTCCAAGATTGGTCAGCGCCGGTATCTGGTATCTCTGGAAATAATGCCGGAACCCCTGGTCATCTGCCAGGGCCAGAATCGCCGGATTGTCCGAAAGGTAGGTGGTTACCACACCCAGTGCAGCTGCCCCCGGCATTCCGTACAGAGGCCCCATAAGAGGAGCCAGAAGTCTGTTGACCAGTGCCACAAAACCGAATTCTGAAAATAAAGCTGCAAATGCTCCCATCAGCACGGAGATTGCCATCAGATAGAACACGGTGTCCATCAACAGCCTATAAGCGGTATTCATCATTGTATTCAGCGTATTTCCGATTCCCATCTGCCTGACAAACAGCAGAAAAAATCCAAAGAAAAAAAGCGGAAAAAGAATACTTTCCAGAGTGACGGCCGGCTTATACCTTAGATGCCCACTGGAATCTTCCTGCATCTTCTGTCCCATTATCTTTCCCTCCCCAAATCTGCCTCCTGGCTGGAAGCATGCCTTCCTATTCCACCTTCTTTGCCGGATATATCACTCCATCCTTCATGACAAAGGCACAATCCAGCAGCGCCTTCCTATCCAGCAGCAGGTCCCGGTTCCAGGCTGCAATGTCTGCCAGTTTCCCTTCCTCCAGGGTACCTGTTTCCCGGTCTATCCCCAGAATTTCCGCATTGCCGGAGGTGGCTGCATGAAGGGCCCGGAAGGGATCCGCACCGCTGGCCAGCCAGCAGCAGTATTCGTAACCGCATTCATAATTGTTGTGATTGAACACAATATCCGTTCCATACCCCAGTAGCAGGCGGCTTCCCAGAATCTGCCTGCGGCCTTCCCGCAGACGTGCCCCGTACTTTTCCAGCTTTGCAGCCATGTCACTGTTGTTGGGATTGTCCGGGTCCGGATTGACCACTGCATCATACGGATAAAAGGTTGGCACCAGCCAGGTCCCGCACTCTTCCATCACCTTTACAGTCTCTGCATCCATCAGGGCTCCATGTTCAATACCGTCGATCCCCATACGTGCCAGCTTCTGCATGGCAGCCGGACCATAGGTATGGGCAGTCACCTTCATATTCAGGCTGTGGGCCGTATCAATAATGGCCCGCAGCTCATCATCCCGGAAATAGATAAGATCCGGAGATGAATCTTTGGAGTAGAAGGAGCCAGACACCATAATCTTGATAAAATCTGCCCCCAGTTTCTGCTGCTCCCGCACTGCATTACAGAAAAAATCCGGACCCGTGCCAATAGACGGATAACATCTGCGCATGGCTTCTGCCATCTGGTAGTTGGTCTTTAAAGCCTGGCTGTGGTCTGCGGGACCCCCGTTTACTCCCAGGTACATAGGCGCCACAACAAGCCTTGGGCCCTGAAAATAGCCTGCCTCTATAACCCTTTTTACATCAATGGACCCATACCCGTCAAAAGAGGAGCAGCCCACATGGCGGATAGTCGTAAACCCCCGCTCCAGAGCCTTCTGGGCACTGTAAAGCACTGCCAGGGTTTTGTAGGCCGGGGAATTGAATATATTCTCCTGCCTCTTTTCCCGCCAGTTGAAATACGACAGATGTACATGGGCGTCGATCATTCCGGGAGTCACCGTACATCCCCGCAGGTCAATGATCTGGCAGTCCCCTTTAACCGAAAGGTTTCTTCCCACCTTTTCGATGCGGCTGCCCCGCACCCAGACCTCCATGTTCTCCTGCATAACATCCTGAACCCCGTCAAACAGCTTCCCGCACAACAACAGATACTGTTTCTCCATAGTCACGCTCCTTCCTGTATTGAAATTAACATGTATTTCTGTTATATTGGTTACAATATCCTCAGTGGACAAGGGGACACTCGCCCCTTGTTCACTGAGGGTACCATTACCCCAGCCGACAAAGAAACATTCCGGAGGAACCCAAAACCTATGACCTTTACCGAAGCCCGCTGCTTTGCGATGGTGGTGGAACAGCGCAGTATCACAAAAGCAGCCCAGATTCTCAACTATACCCAGCCCTATATCAGCAAAATCATTGCCCGGGCAGAGGCGGAAACCGGCTGTGTGCTTCTGAACCGTTCCCGGCATTCCTGCCAGCCCACCAGTACCGGACTGCGGTATCTGGAATACTGTCAGAGAATCCTTGCTCTCCATCAGGAATTTCAGGAAGAGTTCCACCCAGCCGGCCAGTCCGGAAACTGCCGGATTGTCATAGGCGTTCCTCCTACCCGCGGCTCTTATCTGCTGCAGCTGGTTCTTGGGGATTTTCAGGCTGCCTGCCCCCGGGCCCACGTCACGGTGGTGGAAGCCCATTCCAAAGAGCTGCCCGGATATATTGAAAAGGGTACCGTGGATATGGCTGCCTTCTCTTCCCCCACCCTGCCTGCCGGTATTTCCTGTGAAGCGTTTCTGGATGACCGCATTCTGATGATGATCCCTCCCGGACACCCGCTGTATTTCCATATAGACTGCAAACAGTATACGGTTCCCATACTGGAACCTCACATGTACCGGCTTCTGGATCATTCCAGCTTCGTGTCTGCCGATACGCCCAGAAGCATACGGATGCTCAACTATCTGGAGACCCTGGGGATCCGCTGCCGGGACGCCATCCGCACCAGGAACGCGCTGCTGACCCACCAGCTCTGCGAGCAGGGGCTGGGAATCGCGGCTGTCATGGAGGTCACCCTGCACAATATTACCATGCGGGAGGTTCCCTGCTTATACCAGATTGGAACCCCGCCCCTGAAGGAAACCTGGTACGTGGCATGGCAGAAACAGAAAGTTCTCACCCCTGCTATGAGCACCCTTGCCCATCTGATAAAAGAACGGGGCCCTGCACTGATTGCAAATGATTTTCATGTATCCCCATAATCCGTCTTTTAGTTATCAGATATTTTTTATTTATATTCTCTCTTGTCAGTTATTGTAATCCACTTTCACTGACAAATCAAATAACTAAAAAGAACGCACACATAACCAGAAGGTTATGTATACGTTCTTTTTTCTTGTGCCAGTCAGTCATGTCTCTGACCGGAATAATCCATTATATCTCAGACACAAGCCTGCATCTGTTTCCCCCTTGTCAGAACAGCCCCGGAAACAACGCAGCCGGAATCGCCAGCCACAGATTGGGGAACAGCACCAGCAGGAACCCCAGTCTGCCGCCGGACATCACTGATGAAAAATTTTGTTGCAAAAGCGGCTGCAAAACCGTACAATATAGATAGGGAAGTATGTATGATGCAAAATAAGCCATACTAACAAAGGAGGTGTTTATATGGCAACTTCAAGTATCACGAAAAATTTTGTCATTTCCGGTGAGAAACAGGTGGAATTGTTTGCTGATGCAATAGAAGCGTCTGCCAAAGACCGCCCTATTTGTATTCCCATTGCTGCAAGGTTTGTAAAGGGAGAGGCGGAACTGATAGAGTTTATGGAGGAAAGGGAGAAAGCGAATGGTGGAAAACGATAGATTTTTAGTTGCCAATATCCGCCAGTACCTTAACAGTGATAATCCAAAGCTCGGAGAGGATAAACTGATCCAGGAACTCTCCGAGTTTTCCTGTCCACAAAATTCGGATATTGAACATTTTTTGAAAAAAAGCGCAATAGAATTCACGAAAAAGAACCAATCCGTTACATATCTTGTCTTTTCCTTAAAAAGTATGGCATTAGTTGGATATTTTACCATAGCGTTAAAGCCGCTGACAGTTCGGGGCGAAAGGGTAAGCAATACAATAAAAAGGAAAATTATGCGTGTCAGTGATTTTGACAGCCAGACACAGACATATACCATGTCAGCATACCTGATCGCACAGCTTGGCAAAAATTACACAGATGGCAGGAATAAGGAAATTACAGGTGCGGAGCTTCTCGAACTGGCTTGGAGCGTTATTGAGGATATGCAGTATATGGGAGGCGGAATGGTGGCGTTTGTGGAGGCAAATGACGAGGAAAGGCTGCTGGCGTTTTACCAGGATAATAAATTCCGGCAGTTTGACACCCGGCTTACGGCTTCTAATACAACAGACCAGCATGAACTGGTACAGCTTTTAAGGCTGCTCTAAGAAAAATTGGATAGTAACGAAAAGGCGCATGGAACATAAGCATTACAGTCCATGCGTCTTTTTTAATTCATGGCAATGGAAAGATCATAAAACAGGATTTCTATTGTATGGGATATACCGTCTTGTAAATATTCAGGGCGGTATTTTTTGTGGAAAAAAGAAAGGAAAATAAAATATGACAGATACAAAACCGTTCATGGAGGAGAATGATGTGCTAAAGCAGTTTATAGAGCTGCTTAACCAGCAGAATATGAGAGAACAGTCGCAGGATCTTATGGAGTTTTTTAAGTATGCGGCAGGTATGCAGCTACAGCTTGCTGTAATGGCGGATGAGCTTCAGGGTGTCAGACAGCAGCTTTCACAGTTGCAGGAAAACCAGCCGAAACAGGTTAAAGAAAACCTTATGGCTAAAGTGGAGCGCATTCAGGAGAAAATCACGGATTTATCGGTGCGCCTTTCAGCTATCAAAGATTATTTAGTGGAAACGACGGTGCAGGCGGTCAATGCTTTTAAGGAAAAAGGCAGATCGGAAATGTGCAGGGTTGTCCAGAAATGGATCTCTGGTGTGAAGTGGGCGCTTGCGGATTACCGTGAGCATCTGACTGGGGTAATGCTGGACTGCCAAAAGACAGCCAACCAGATAGACAGCATCGGGGATGAACTAAAGCAGATCGGGAACAGCGTTTCCAATGTGGGCAGACTGTTAGCTGGAAAAGGTACAAGAGAAGTATCCGACGAAAAGCCGGGTGTCGGTCTGACAAGGGTAATCAATAAGCCTGTGAAAAAGGCGGTGGAAAATCTGCGGAAAGATATTGAATCCGTTGACAAGGCATTTGAAAAGCTGGATCGGCTGTCGGAGTGTTTCAATGCCGGAAAAGAGGCGGAGAAAGGCGGACGGGAGTCTTTAAAGGATAAACTTTCACAGATGAAAGCAAAAACAGACCAGCAGAAAAAAGCGCCGGAACCGGACAAGGCAAAAACAAAGAGCAAGGCGGAATGTTTATAAATATCAATAAAAATATCCAGAGCGGGAACAGATAGGGAAACTTATCTGTTTTCTGCTTTTATGGAGGAAAAGGAGAAATAACCATATGGCAGGTGCAAATGTAAACACA
>CAJTOV010000190.1 GCA_910577765.1 uncultured Lachnospiraceae bacterium | reverse complement strand
AAGCCAGCTTGACGTCTGTTTTTGTCCAGTTTTCCCCGCCCCGTGAACTGTAACTTTAGTATTTGTCACCCAGTCCGTTGCTCTTGACAATCTCCTGGTACAGGGCATTTTCCTCTTCAATGGTCTTGCCGTAAGCTTCCGCATCCAGCCATACCCCGTTGATGTTCAGATCCTTTAAGGACTGCTTGAAGGACTCGTCCTGGCAGGCCTTTTCAAAGATCGCTTCCAGGGCTTTGGCTGCCTCCTCCGGCACCTCCTTGTTGATGACCACGCCCCGGGTCTGGTTGTTGACCACATCAATGCCGCTTTCCTTGGCAGTGGGCACATCCGGCCAGAAGTCGGAACGTTTCTCCGCAAACAGGCACAGCATCCGCAGTTCCCCGGCTTCCACACTGGCCAGGCCTTCTGCCGGCATGTTCATGGAGCAGTCGATCTCTCCGCTGAGTACTGCGGAGGAGGAAGCCGCGCCGCCTTCATAGGCAATGTGGTTCACTTCGATTCCCGTAGCCAGACACAGCTGCAGGGCTGCCAGATGGTTTCCGCCGCCGGTGCCGGAGTTGCCGATGGTCAGCATACCCGGATTGGCCTTGGCATACTCTACCAGGTCCTCAATAGTCTGGAACTGGGAGTCTGTACGGACCAGAATGTAGGGGCTGTCTGCCACAAAGCCGCAGATGGGACGGAAATCCAGGGCCGAAAACTTGGTGTCCTGCATATGGGTCTTAATGGTCTGGGCAGTGGCCCAGCTTAACAGACTGTAGGGGCTGGGCTCGTAGGTCAGGTATTCGGATACTCCCTGGACCCCGGAGCCGCCTTCGATATTGCTGACCACCAGAGGCTGGCCTCCGGTAAAGTTCTTGAACACATTGGCTGCTGCCCTTGCAGACACGTCGGAGCCGCCGCCTACCTTCCAGGGAACCACCAGGGTCACCGGTGCACTGGGGAAGCTGGATGCATCAAAGCCGCCTGCTGCCGGAGCTGCCGGGGCTTCTGCCTTCTCCCCGGATGTCTCGGCTGCCGCCGGGGCCGCTGTAGTGGCCGGAGCTGCCGTGGTAGCCGGAGCGGAGCTTTGGCCGGAGCTGCCGCAGGCTGTGAGAACCATTGCTGCCATCAGCACGCAGGCTGCCTGTTTCATTGTCTTTTTCATAATAGAATCCTCTCCTTCCTTTTATATATGTACGGTTCCCTTCCTTTTGGAGCCGGTACATGTTACATGTTAATACCCTTCTACCGCTATCAGTCATCCGGAAGGTAAATCTCCCGTTTCTCCTGGGAAGCCCGGTAAATGGTTTTGATCAGTTCCAGACTTTTCAGCACCTGGGCGCCGGTCACTGCCGGGTCCCTTCCTTCCTGGACCGCGGCCACGAAATCCTGAATCTGTCTGGTGTGGGATACCCCGTCCAGAGCCGGACTCAAGTTCAGCTCATTGGCCTTCTCCGGATTTAAAAGGGCGTCAAACTCCGGCCTGGGACCGTCGGCAAACCGGTAAAAGCTCAGGTAATCATTGCGCACAATGGCGGTTCCTTTTTCCCCGAAAATGCACAGCTCCGCGTACAGTCCCGGATAGGAAACCGTGGTTCCTTCAATGGTACCCAGGGCCCCGTTTGCGAATTCCACATTGGCAATGCCGATGTCTTCCGTCTCAATCTGTTTGTGAAGCAGGGTCCTGCATTTTCCGCTGACGCTTTTCACGTCCCCCATGATGCCGGTCAGCAGATCAATGTAGTGGATGGACTGGTTGATCAGGGCTCCGCCTCCCTCGTATTTCCAGGTTCCTCTCCAGGGATTGGAGTAATACTGCTTATCCCTGTACCAGATGGTCCGGGAGGTTCCCCACAGCAGCTTTCCGAAGGCCCCCTCTGCAATGGCTTCCCGAATCCGGATAATGGGCTCGTCAAACCGGTGCTGCATGATGACGCCAAAGGGCACCTTTTCCTGGCCGCACACCTCTACCATGGTCCTGGCCCGGTCCATGTCAATCTCCAGAGGCTTCTCACACAGCACGGCCTTTCCTGCCTTTGCGCAGGCTACGGTGGTCTCGCAGTGAAGCCCCGGAGGCAGGCAGATGGTCACCGCCTGGATGGAAGGGTCCTCCAGCACCGGTCCCAGTTCCTTATAGAACCGGCATCCGTACCGCTGTGCCGCTGCCTTTCCCTCCTCCTCATTGCAGTCCACCACAGCCGCCACATGGGCCCCAGGCAGGCCGGCGATAATATCGCCATGGAGCTTTCCGATAAATCCGCATCCGATCACAGCAAAATTCACTGGTTTTGCCAAGACTGTCTTCCTCCTTTCGTTGTGAAATACATTGGATTTATTATACAAAAGATCCCTGGGGCCTGCTATGTAATTCGTGGTTGATACATTGCGGATTGTGCTTTTTTACAGCTTCATTTTTGTGAATTATATCTTAAAATCTTTTGACTTTTTCATAAGTTTTCAGTATTATATCCTTATATTTTGTTGTAAGGAGGCATCTGTTGATAAAAAAGCAAGCATTTGTCAAGCACAGTCCCACCATGGATCTGGACTTTGACATCATCTACTATTCCGACATTAACAACAGGCGGCTGTATCCCCACAGCCACGATTTCTTTGAGATGTACCTGCTTCTGGTCGGCAAGGTGCTGTACCGCACCGGGGAAAGCGAGTTCTTCATGCAGCCGGATGACATTCTCTTTATCAACCGCCACCAGGAGCATCTGCCGGTTCTGGTGGACCCGCTGCTGCCCTATGAACGGATTGCCCTCCATGTGAATCCCCATACCCTGGCCATGCTGTCCGACCAGCATGTGGACCTGGCCGAGTGCTTCACCACAGACCAGTTCCGGGTCTTCCACTACCCGCCGGAGATCTTCCAGAAGATCCGGGCCCTTCTGTGGAACCTGTTTGACGCCTCCGAGGAACACCGGTTTGCCTCGGCGATTCTGGGCCGGGCCTACTTGACCGAGCTGTTTGTGGAGATCAACCAGTACAACCACAATCCTTCCATCTACTCCTTTAACAAGGACACCAAGGACATCCAGCTGATGACCCTGGTAAAGCAGTATGTGCTGGAGCATCTGACGGAACCGGTGACCATTGACACCCTGGCCAACTATTTCTACATGAACCGCTACTACTTTATGCACTCCTTCAAGCGCTGCTCCGGCGAGTCGGTCCACCAGTATGTGACCCGCATCCGCTTAGAGACTGCCAATGAACTGATCCGGGCCGGAGCCTCCCTGACCACTGCCAGCCAGCAGTGCGGCTTCGGGGATTATTCCAACTTTTTCCGTATGTTCCGGAAAGCCTATGGGGTGTCGCCCAGTGTGTATCATGGGAAGGGGTGAGCCGGGTGGGGCGCTGGCGCAGTCAGCACCATTTTCCTCCCAGAAACTTCACTGTCTGCATAATAAACTGATTCAGAAACTGTTGTGACTCATTAAAGTGTATTTTCACAAAACAAAGGCAGCCGGCGACTTTATCCGTCACTGGCTGCCCTTGTTCAGGACCATTTTCTCCTGCTACACAACTGCTTCCACAAGCAGTTTGTCACCGAGCATGATATCCTTCATTCCTACTTTCTTGTTCTTGTTAAAATTGAAACTGAGCATATAGCCTTTCTTTATCTGAAAATAATCCAGATATCCTGAGAGCTGCTGTTCCCCCCGTTCATTGTATGCATTTCCCCGCCAGATCTTTAGTTCCCGCATCATAAATCCTGCTGTTCACATACTCTTCTGATATAAACAGATTATAAAGTACGGTTTCAAATATTCTGTTGGAAATAACCGCGTTCCCCTCCACCTTCTTTATAAAGCCGAACATTGCTGCAACTTCAACGGATTTGTTTAGTGATGTATAAGGGATCGGCTTTCCTGTAAAAAGCAGCTCATATAGAACTGTTTTTAGTTCCGGATAATCTTCCAGTTTATTTATCAATGATTCATACAAAGGATTTTTCTCATCAATCAGTATTTTTAACGCTTCCAGGAATCCGGCTTTTGTCCATGCTGTCCGCCTCCTCTGGTCCCCATCCGGTTCAGGGACATGGGTACTGCTGCCAGCTGGGCTGCTTTTTTTGACTGTAATCCGCTCGTCCATGAACTTGCAGAGTCTGGATACAAGATAAGGATACCCGGAGGTATAGTCATACAGTAATTGGGACATCCCATCAATATCCATCCCGGTCTTTTTATCTGCCTCATAGCTTTCCAGCATTCCTGCAATATCTTTTACAGAAAAACTCATACTTACAAGAAAGTCTGCGGCAATATTCCATGGACTGTTTGACCTGTGCTCCTCTTCCTGACGAATCTTTCTCCGAATATTCCGTACATCATACAATCCTGCCAGAATTACCGACTGAAAGGCCGGTGTTTCATCCCGGTCAAGATAGCTGGCTCGCAACTGGGCAAGAAAATCAAGAAACACCTGGTTATTGGTGGCGGTATCTATCTCATCAATCATCAGGACAATGGGCTTTTCTGACTGCTCGCACCATCTGCTAAAGCAGCCAAACAGTTCTGCCATCCTGGTATTTTCAGAAGTGGATTCTGACAGTCTGGACAGTATTTCCCTGATTTCCTCCGGAACAGCTTTCCTGCGCCGGAGTTTTCTGCTGATTTCCCTTGCCAGAGCATGGACAAACGCGCTTCCGCTGGCAAATTCGTCAGTCTCTATCATCTGGAAATCCAGGCTGACGACTACATAATCATGCTCCAGGTCGTCTGCAAGTGCACGCAGGACTGTGGTCTGTCCTTTAAATCCACCATATAGTGTCTGTCCGGTCTGCAAGCCCCGCTTACATTAAATATTTTCTCCATTCACCCACACATTCCTCTCCGGTCAATAACAAAAAGGTTCCTCTCTATTATATCCGGGAATTCCCAGGAACACAATCTCCCTTATTCATCCCAAACACCCATGCCCCCACACCATTTCCCACCACCATCACCAGAAGCCATACCAGGGCCTTCCCATGGTATACTCCGGCCAGGTGGAAGTAGAACATATTGGCAATGGAATGCTCAAAGCCGGAAAGAATGAAGATCATCACCGGGGCGATAATAAAGACAATATTTTTTGTCTTATTGTAATTGTCAATAGCCAGATACATCAGCACCCCGCAAAATACAGACAGCACAAAGACACAGCCCATGCTCTTATCCAGCTTCCCCATGACCAGATTCCCGGTGCTGATGGCCAGCCCGCCCCCTCTGGCAAGCATGGCTGCCACAAAGGTCCCCACATAATTCCCTGCCACAATCAGCGGCATGTCTAAAAGTGCTTTCCCGGTTCTGGCAAACCCCACCTTACCGGTATAAAGGAAGAATCCCTGGGTCACAATGGTCAGCAGTCCGAAGGAAAACAGCATAGACCCTGCCACCCTGTTTTCCACCGACAGATATACGATCCCGCCGATGCCGATCATAAAACCGGCATAGACTGCTTTCAGAAACATCTGTAGTTTGTTCATGATTTATCCTCCACTCCCTGGGCGTTTTGGCGCACCCTGGTTAGTTCAGTAACTGCTTCTGGGGCAGATCACAGAATTCCAGTACCTCTCCATATGTATCCCTGTGATCCCACAGCAGCCACCGCTTAAAGGCTGTAAAGGCAGCCCCCTTCCCCACTTCCCTGCGGATTGCACACCGTATATCCTCTTTGTCGAACTCCTCTGCCTCATAATACGCCCGGACCAGATTCTTAAAACGGGACAGATTGTCCCTTAATGCCCGTCGGATGTTTACAGCTTCCATCCGTTTCTGGGGAGTGCTGCCATAGTATACTTCCTGCAGCAAGGCAATGGTATTACTTACTTCCTCACTCTTCCCCAGTGGAAGGAACTGGTATTTCTCATCTTTTCCAAAATACCCCTCTTTCCGAAATGCGATCTGATTATCCACATCCACCAGGGAACAGTCTAATATGGGGCCATGGTTTGCGTTCTTACTATTATTGCAGTGGGCGCAGGACCAGAACAGATTGTTCCAGTCATACTTTAATTCCCCATCCCCGCCATGAGGCTTCAAATGCTCTATCTGAAAGGAAGAGATACCTTCTTTGCTTTCACAGATATAACATTTTCCACAGAACATCTCAGCCAGGGCTGCATTTACCTCCGGAGTATTGTAACTTTTCTTTGAAGCCTTCGCCCTCTGCAATGCTCCGATGGCAGCCCTAGTACATCGTTGCACTAATTCCCGAGTAACTAGCACTCGCTATCCGCGCCA
>CAJTOV010000189.1:3339-6220 GCA_910577765.1 uncultured Lachnospiraceae bacterium | reverse complement strand
TGTATGCCCAGATTATTGATGACTCAGTCGGCAATACTCTGGCAGCGGCATCTACGGTTGAGAAAGCAGCAAGAGCAGAGCTGGAGCATACCAATGATGTGGCAGCGGCAGCTTATGTTGGGACTCTGATCGCCAAGAGAGCCCTGGAGAAGGGAATCGAGGAAGTCGTATTTGACAGAGGCGGATTCATCTATCAGGGAAAAGTTCAGGCACTTGCAGACGCAGCCCGCGAGGCTGGTCTGAAATTCTAAGAGAGAGGAGAGCAGCATGAAGCGCACAATTATTGACGCAAGTCAGTTAGAGTTAAATGACAATGTAGTAGCAATCAAGCGTGTATCCAAGACTGTAAAAGGCGGACGTACCATGAGATTCTCTGCTCTGGTAGTAGTCGGCGACGGCAACGGTCATGTGGGTGCAGGCCTTGGAAAGGCCGGCGAGGTTCCGGAGGCAATCCGGAAAGGCCGTGAGGCAGCCGTCCGCAATCTGGTGGAGGTTCCGGTAGATGAGAACCGGAGCATTCCCCACGACCACATCGCCAGATTTGGCAGCTCCAGTGTGCTGTTAAAGAGAGCTCCCGAAGGTACCGGTATCATCGCAGGCGGCCCGGCCCGTTCCGTGCTGGAGCTTGCCGGCATCAAGAATATTCGTACCAAGTCCTTAGGCTCCAACAACAAGACCAATGTGGTCCTTGCAGTGATCGACGGTCTGACCCAGCTTAAGACTCCGGAAGAGTATGCAAGACTTCGCGGCAAATCCGTTGACGAGATTTTAGGCTAAGGAGGGACGTAAGAGATGGCAGAGAAGTTAAAAGTAACCCTGGTCAAATCCCCCATCGGCGCAGTGCCCAAGCACAAGGCAACCGTTGAGGCCCTGGGCTTAAGAAAGCTGAACAAGACCGTTGAGCTTCCGGACAATGACGCCGTAAGAGGCATGATCTGGCATGTGAAGCATCTGGTAAAAGTAGAAGAGATCTAATTATAGAAGCAAGGAGGTGTAATGTAATGGATTTATCTAATTTGAAGCCTGCTGCAGGTTCCAAACACAGCGACAATTTCAGAAGAGGACGCGGACACGGTTCAGGTAACGGAAAGACAGCCGGTAAGGGCCATAAAGGCCAGAAAGCCCGTTCCGGAGCACCGAGACCCGGTTTTGAAGGCGGTCAGATGCCTTTATACAGACGGATTCCCAAGCGGGGCTTTACCAACCGCAACACCAAAGAGATCGTTGCCATCAATGTAAGCGCCCTGGAGCGTTTTGACAATGATGCAGTGGTTACGGTGGAAAGCCTGATGGAGATCGGCATCGTCCGGAACCCCAAGGATGGTGTGAAGATTCTGGGCGACGGTGAATTAACCAAAAAGCTGACCGTGAAGGTTGATGCATTCAGCGAGGGTGCAAAAGCAAAGATTGAGGCTTTAGGTGGAACCTGCGAGGTGATCTAATATGTTAAAGACACTCCGAAACGCATGGAAGATAGCAGAAATCCGAAAGAAACTGATCTTCACGTTTTTGATGCTGGTGGTGATCCGGTTCGGTTCTGAATTACCGATTCCCGGGGTGAATACCTCTTACTTTGCGGACTTTTTCGCAAGGCAGAGTACGGATGCG
This sequence comes from uncultured Lachnospiraceae bacterium, assembly GCA_910577765.1. Lineage (GTDB taxonomy): Bacteria > Bacillota > Clostridia > Lachnospirales > Lachnospiraceae > Brotaphodocola. Next base: position 4,612 of record CAJTOV010000189.1, on the reverse strand, counting down.
TTCGGCTTTTTCAACGCCATGACAGGTGGTTCCTTTACCTCCATGTCCGTGTTCGCCCTGAGCATTACCCCATACATCACATCCTCCATTATCATGCAGCTTCTGACCATTGCGATTCCGAAACTGGAAGAGATGCAGCGTGAAGGTGAGGATGGAAGAAAGAAGATTGCAGAATATACCCGTTATTTGACAGTTGGTCTTGCACTGGTTGAGTCCATTGCCATGTCAATCGGTTTTGGCGGACAGGGGCTTTTGATTGATTATAATGCTTGGAGTGTAATCGTTGCAGTTGCGACCATGACTGCCGGAAGTGCCTTCCTGATGTGGATCGGCGAGCGGATTACAGAGAACGGCATCGGCAATGGTATTTCCATTGTCCTGCTGTTCAACATCATCTCGTCTCTCCCGGAGGATGTGAACACCTTGTATACCCGGTTCCTCCGCAACAGCAAGAACATCGGTTCCGCTGTTACCATCTTTATCATTATGCTGGTAATTGCATTTGCGATGATCGTATTTACAATTATTCTGCAGGATGGCGAGCGCAGGATCCCGGTTCAGTATTCCAAGAAGATGGTAGGCCGGAAGATGGTAGGCGGACAGTCCTCCCATATTCCGCTGAAGGTCAACACAGCCGGCGTGATTCCGGTGATCTTCGCCTCTTCCATCATGTCGTTCCCGGTTGTGATCGCACAATTTTTCCACCCGGATTATACTACCATTGGCGGAAAAATTCTGATGGTGCTTAACTCATCATCCTGGTTCCGGCCGGAAACCCCATGGTATTCCGTTGGTATGCTGATCTATATTGTACTGATTGTGCTGTTTGCTTATTTTTATACTTCCATTACCTTCAATCCGCTGGAAGTGGCAAACAACATGAAGAAATCAGGAGGCTTTATCCCAGGCATCCGTCCCGGAAAGCCTACCTCTGATTACCTGAACAATATTCTGAACTACATTATCTTCATTGGCGCAGTGGGCCTGATTATCATCAGTGTCATCCCGATTATGGTATCCGGGCTGTTCACGGTGAGCCGGCTCTCCTTCATGGGTACCTCCCTGATCATTATCGTCAATGTGATTCTGGAGACCATCAAGGCCATTGAGTCCCAGATGGTAGTTCGGAACTACAAGGGTTTCTTAAATGACTGATGACGGCCGGCCTGCTGCGGGACAAGTGTGCCGCAGCACCGGACGTTTCAACCTAGTACATCATTGCACTAATTCCCGAGTAAATAGCACTCGCTATCCGCGCCATCTGCACGCCTGC
>CAJTOV010000189.1:0-3330 GCA_910577765.1 uncultured Lachnospiraceae bacterium | reverse complement strand
TAGCACTCGCTATCCGCGCCATCTGCACGCCTGCGAAGCTAGTCGTAGGTCCCGCTACGCCGTCGCTTCGCAGACGCACAGCTGACACGAATATCAAGCACTATTTACTTCGGGATTAATGCAACGATGTACTAGAGAAGAGCTGCTGCACAGAAGAATGGGCAGCAGCTTTTCCCTATTGCAGAAGCAGGAGGAGAAGTATGAAGATTATTATGCTGGGAGCCCCCGGGGCAGGCAAGGGCACACAGGCCAAGAAGATTGCGGAGCAGTACGGCATTCCCCACATTTCCACCGGAGATATTTTCCGGGCCAACATCAAAGGCGGCACGGAGCTGGGCATGAAAGCCAAGTCCTATATGGACCAGGGACAGCTGGTGCCGGATGATGTGACCATCGGCATGCTTCTGGACCGGATCAGCCAGGAAGACTGTAAGGGCGGCTATGTGCTGGACGGCTTCCCCAGGACCATTCCCCAGGCCGAGAGCCTGACAGAGGCCTTAAACGGCCGCGGCGAGAAGATGGACTATGCAGTCAATGTGGACGTTCCGGATACAGCCATTGTGGAGCGGATGTCCGGCAGAAGGGCCTGCCTTTCCTGCGGCGCCACCTACCATATCCGCTATAATGCACCGTCTAAGGAAAATGTCTGCGATGCCTGCGGCCAGGCCCTGGTACTCAGGGATGACGACAAGCCGGAGACCGTACAGAAGCGCCTGACAGTGTACCATGACCAGACCCAGCCTCTGATCGAGTATTACCAGAAAGCAGGGATTCTGGTGACTGTGGACGGAACCAAAGACTTACATGATGTATTTGCAGACATAACAGCAGTTCTGGGGGCGTAAGATATGCCAGTATCAATCAAATCCGCAAGGGAAATCGAACTGATGCGAGAAGCCGGAAGGATTCTGGCAAATGTCCATAAGCAGCTGGGGGAAGCCTTAAAGCCCGGAATGTCCACCATGGATATTGACCGGATGGGGGAGAAGCTGATCCGGGGGTATGGCTGTATTCCTTCCTTTAAGAATTATAACGGCTATCCGGCATCCATCTGTGTGTCGGTCAATGACGAGGTGGTCCATGGGATTCCCAACAGACATCACATCCTCCGGGAAGGGGATATTGTCAGCCTGGATGCAGGCGTGATTTACCACGGATACCACTCGGACGCAGCCAGAACCCATGCCGTGGGCACGGTGTCTCCCCAGGCACAGAAGCTGATCCAGGTGACCAGGGAATGCTTCTTTGAAGGGATTAAATATGCAAGATCTGGAAATCATTTAAATGATATCTCTTCTGCAATCCAGAAATATGCAGAAAGCTTCGGATACGGAGTGGTGCGGGATCTGGTAGGGCATGGGATCGGGACCCATCTTCACGAAGACCCGGAGGTGCCCAATTTTGCACAGGATAAAAAGGGAATCCGCCTGCGGCCAGGCATGACCCTGGCCATAGAGCCTATGATCAATGCCGGCAGGGCAGATGTGGTCTGGATGGACGATGACTGGACCGTGGTAACCGATGACGGGACCCTGTCGGCCCACTATGAGAACACAATTCTGATCACAGAAGGAGACCCGGAGATTCTCTCCCTGCCATAAGCGCAGGAAAAGAAACCTGCGGGGAACAGCCGGGACCAGCCCCGGGGCTATCGGTATCCCGGCAGGAAGGAGTCGGAGACATGTCCTATGAACCAGGCTGTCCGGCCAGGTCCCTGGCCGGACATGACAAAGACAGATACTTTATCATCCTGGGGGAAGACGGGGAGTACGTTTTCCTGGCAGACGGAACCAGCCGGACGGTTGCCCGCCCCAAACGGAAGAAGAAAAAACATATTCAGGCAGCACACCAGCCGCTGATCACCGGCGGTGTCATCACCGATGACCAGATCCGCTGCCAGCTCAAGAAGCTTGTTAGGAGGTAAAACCCATGTCGAAAGCAGACGTTATTGAAATTGAAGGAACCGTTGTTGAGAAACTGCCCAACGCCATGTTCCAGGTCCAGCTGGAGAACGGCCATCAGGTTCTGGCCCACATCAGCGGAAAGCTGCGTATGAACTACATCCGCATCCTTCCCGGCGACAAGGTAACCATTGAACTGTCCCCCTACGATCTGTCCAAGGGCCGGATCATCTGGAGAGATAAGTAAGAAGCCGGCAGCCCAAAGAGGCAGTCTCCCGTTTCCGGAAAAGCATGGAAAACAGGAAGGCCGGCGTTCCGCAATATGGAAAAACATGCAAAAAAGTGCTTGCAATTACAAAACTATGATGGTATAATATTGTGGCAACTTTGTTGAGATAGTGGGTGAAGTTTATCCAGACGGAGCCTGGCTGGGACAGCATAGACCACTCCGACAGGGATTTTCGGATGCCTGGAGGGGCCAGCATAGAGGAAAGGAGAATTGCCGTGAAGGTGAGATCATCAGTAAAACCGATTTGCGAGAAGTGCAAAATCATCAAGCGCAAAGGCAGTATCAGAGTAATCTGTGAAAATCCTAAGCACAAACAGAGACAAGGTTAAAAAAAGTATAGGAGGTGTACGACGCAAATGGCTCGTATTGCAGGTGTTGATTTACCAAGAGAAAAGCGTGTTGAGATCGGTCTGACCTACATCTACGGGATCGGCAGAACCAGCTCGAACCGTATTCTTGCCGAGGCCGGTGTGGACCCCGACACCCGTGTCAAGAATCTGACTGACGATGAGGTGAAGAGGATCGCAGCCGTGATCGCCGAGACCCAGATGGTGGAAGGTGACCTTCGCAGAGAGATCGCCATGAACATCAAGCGTCTTCAGGAGATTGGCTGCTACCGCGGCATCCGTCACAGAAGAGGTCTGCCGGTGCGCGGTCAGAAGACCAAGACCAATGCCAGAACCCGCAAGGGTCCCCGTAAGACCGTTGCCAACAAGAAGAAATAAGCCGCCAGGAGTATTTGAGAGATTTGTTGGATACGCAGCGTAAGCTGCCTTGTGAGAGCACAAAGTAACAACAGACACGAATCAAGTTGCATGTTTTAAAGACAGGAAACAGGATTCAGGAAGCGCACTCGCCGAGAGGCAGTCTGGCAGAGGCGCGTAGCAAGTAGAAAAGAAAGTAGGTTAGTTTAAAATGGCTAAAAAAGTGTCCACTTCGAAAAAGGTGACCAAAAAGCGTGTAAAGAAAAACGTTGAACGCGGACAGGCACACATCCAGTCATCCTTCAACAACACCATCGTTACGTTGACGGATGCACAGGGCAATGCTTTATCATGGGCAAGTGCTGGTGGTCTGGGATTTAGAGGTTCAAGGAAATCTACTCCATATGCAGCCCAGATGGCTGCAGAAACTGCTGCA
>CAJTOV010000188.1 GCA_910577765.1 uncultured Lachnospiraceae bacterium | reverse complement strand
GCCGGTCTACCCGCCGGTTCAGCTGGGCATAGGTGATACGTTTCTGTCCGCAGATAACTGCGGTCCGGTCCGGGCAGGCAGAAGCGCCAAAGTTCAGAATCTGGGAGAAATCCCGGTTCTGGTCATAGTGAAAATCATAGGGAATCATCATAGGAAGCTCCATTCTCATTCAGGCCAAACTGTGACGCACAGATGACGGAAAGTAATTTTCAGACGTACTTTGGGAACCGGAATTATCTTCCGGTAAATACGGGCTTGCGCTTTTCCAGAAAAGCATTTACTGCTTCCCAATGGTCCTGGCTTTGCACCAGCCGGTCTGCACAGTCTGCCTCCTGACTCATGGCAGAGTAGAGTCCGGGATAGCAGATCCGGTTTACAGCGGCTTTGATCTCTCCGTAGGTCCTGGACGGTCCGGAAGCCAGCCGGGAAGCCAGCCGGGTAATAGTATCCTTTAGTTCCACAGCCGGGACAGCCTGGGTGATCAGGCCCCATGCAGCTGCATCGGCGGCGGAAAAGCGGCGACCGGTCATAAACAGATCCGTGGCTCTGGCCGGACCCAGCCGGTTTAAGGCCATCAGGGAGGATCCCATATCCGGCGCCAGTCCGATACCGGCAAAGGCAAATACCATTTTGCAGGATTCTTCGGCTATGGAAAAGTCGCAGGCCATGGCAAGGCTCAGGCCACCTCCGGCGCAGGAGCCTTCCAGCCAGGCAATGACCAGCTTTTTCGTTTCCCGGACAGAGAGCACCAGCCGGTTTAAGTTCCACATGTTCTGGCGGGTATCCGTTTGGGGCAGCCGGCCCTCCCGGTAACAGTCTGTCCGGTTTTTCATGCTCTTTACATCCCCGCCGGCGCAGAAGGTGCCACCGGCACCCCGCAGCAGGATAACCCGGATGTCCGGCTGGTAGCGGGCTTTTTCCAGCTCATCATAGAGGGCCGCTGCCATAGTCTGGGACAAGGCATTTAAATGGGCCGGATTGTTGAGAGTCAATGTGAGAATGCCATTTTGCAGGCTGGTCAGGACCAGTGGTTCCATAAGAAAGACCTCCTTCCAAGAGTGTTCCATTTTCACGGGAAAAATGTTAAAATAGTAACAATGCATAAGGGACCGGATTCCTGGCATTGCCGCGGAAGCTTCCGGGCGCTTATAACTACGGTGATTATAATCACTGGTGGAATGAAATGCACTGTATATTTCTACAAAAGGCGACAGACAGAGGGCATGAGGCAGTGGTTGATTTGACTAAAAGGAGACAAGGGAAAACATGAAGGTGTCAATGGAACTGGTATATCAACATATTCGGAGGAAATTCCCGGAGGCGGCAGAGGGTCTTGAACTGGTGACGGCAGGCGGGGAGACGGGAATCCGCAGGGCAGTGCTGATGTCCCAGGAGCCGGAGTACACGGATGATTCCTTTCTCTGGTTCGGGGATGGAGCTTGTCTGCCGGACCGGGACGGAACGCAGGAGACTCCAGGCAATTACCTGCTCTATGGAGACCGGGAGATCATGGAGCGGCTCAGGGATACGGGGCAGTACAATGCCATTTTGATTCCAGGTACCCTGGAACCGGTGCGGGTCTTCAACTTTGTGTCCTGGCTTCTTCACGAAATCGAGAAATGGCAGCACGAGATGGATCTGGCTATTGTCTATGGCAGAGGTATCCAGGCTATGCTGGATGCAGGCAGGAATCTGATCCGCGACCTTATCATTGTGTGGAATCCGTCTTTTGAACTGGTGGCCCATACCAGCTGGATTCCTCTGGAACGGGAACCGGTTAATGAGATTGTTAGGTGTGGAAAATTTCCAGGAAGTGCAGTCAGACGGATCATCCAGATGGGATATCTGGACAATCCGCGCCGGTTTGATCATCTGACAGTCACCTATCCCCCTAACTGGGTAGATACCCCTTTTGTGCTCAGGGTCTTTTCTTACCGGGGCTGCAACGCGTTTACCATGGCCCAGTATTTTCCGGAGGAGGAGCCCACATCGGCTGATCTGGAAATGCTGCACATTCTTGAACATTACATGGAGCAGTATGTCCGGTCTTCACCGGCCATGAAACAAGAGCCGGGAAAGCGTCTCTATGAGCCTTTTCTCATTGAACTGCTGTATGGGAAGCTGGCGGAGGAACACGAGATCCGTGACAGGCTGGAATATATCCATATGCCCTATGAGGCGGATTATCTTCTGATGGATATCCGTATTGCCAATTTTACCACCCCTCTGGTGGCTTATGTGATGCGCAACTGCAAGATGCTCTTTCCGTTCAGCAAACGTCTGGCCCACAAGGAGCGGATCTTCGTGGTGCTGAATTTAAGCTGGCGGAAACACGGCAGTGGGACCATAGAGGAGAAGCTGGAGCAGGTGGCCGGACTTCTGGAGACGGTAAAAGGTGTCTGTGCCATCAGCCGTCCTTTCAGGACGCTGGCCGGTCTGGGCTGTGCCCGTCAGGAGACGGAGGCAGCTCTGGAAGTCATTGGGAAGAGACGGATCGTGTATTTCCAGGAGGTCCAGTTCAGTATCCTGGTCCGCAATTTCCAGGAGTACAGCCAGATTCCCCTTGTGCACCTGATCAGCCCAGAGCTGCTGGCCGTCTACCAGGAGGATCTGGAAAAAGGTAATGACAATATCCGGCTCCTGGACTTCTATCTGGGCCACAACTGCAATATCACCGATACGGCCAGGGAGATGAATCTACACCGCAACAGTGTGATCTACCGGCTTGGACGGCTGGAGGAAAAGCTGCACCTGCAACTGGAGGATGCCCAGGCCCGGTTCCGGCTGCAAGTGATGCTGAGGCTGTTTGCATTTCCTGCGGTAAAGGAAATGCTGGAGGAAGGGAAGGCCTGACAAGTCACTGGAATCAGGTCATTGCTGGTGCAGCAAAGACTTTGGGAATCTTTTACAGTGCATATTTTTTCAGCAGCTGCCCTGAGATAACCATCCGCTGGATCTGGTTGGTTCCCTCAAAGATCTGGTAGATTTTTGAGTCCCGGTAGAGCTTTTCCACCGGATAGTCTCTCATGTAGCCGTAGCCGCCGAATATCTGCACGGCATTGGAGACGATCTCCTGGAGTACATCCGTGGCGAAGCATTTGGCCATGGCCCCATACATGCCAAGCTCTGGGGAACGGAGATCCTGAAGCTCGGCAGCCTTGAGTCCCATGAGGCGGGCAGCCTCCAGTCTGGTCCCCATATCCGCCAGCATGAAAGCAACTGCCTGGTTTTTACAGATGGGCTGGCCGAAGGTGATCCGCTCCTGGGAGTAGCGGATAGCATACTCAAAGGCGGCCCGTGCGATGCCGCAGGCAGAAGCGGCAGTGGAGGCACGGCCTTCATTGAGGGTCATCATGGCGATTTTAAAGCCCTTACCTTCATCGCCGATGCGGTTGGCGGCAGGAATCCTCACATCCTCAAAAATTACGTCAGCGGTGTTGGAAAGGCGGATTCCCAGCTTATCCTCATGCTTTCCCACAGAGATGCCAGGGGTGTTCCGGTCCACACTGAACATGGTGAGTCCCCTGGTCCCCTTTGATTTGTCTGTGGAAGCCACCACCGTATAGATGTCAGCCAGACCGCCGTTGGTGATGAAGCATTTGCGTCCGTTGAGTATGTACTCGTCCCCCACCCTGACGGCGGTGGTCTTCACAGAGCCGGCGTCAGACCCGGCATCCGGCTCGGTCAGGGCAAAGGCGGAGAAGCCACCAGGTACCACAATATCGGCGAAATGCTGACACTGTTCTTTGGTGCCTGCGATCATTAAAGGTTTCATTCCCAGGCTGTTGGCCCCTACACTTAAACTGAAGCCTGCATCCCCCCAGCTCATTTCTTCCCGGAGAAGGCTGGCAGTTACATGACTGATTCCGGGACCGCCGTACTCCTCCGGCATATCCAGACAGTGGATGCCCATCTCCACGGTCTTTTTGTAAAGTTCCATGGGAAATTCCCCGGTTTTGTCGTATTCTTTTGCGACTGGCCGTATCTCTTTTTCTGCAAACTCATGAACCATCTGCTGCAAACCCAGTTGTTCCTGCGTAAATACCATATTTTTATCCATCCTTTCTGACTGGTGCTACATTATAAAGCTGATTGTAACCGTTCTGTATGGTTACAGAATAGCAGATTTAACCGGAGGCTTGTATGGATGACCTTACAGGATTTAGCCCATGGGAACGGACGGCATTTTGTGGAATCATACAGTGTTTTGTGGAGAGAGGTCTGATATTATGGGAGAAAAGGAGCGTTAGAGGAGGAATACACCATGACAGAAGAAACTGGCTACAGACCATTGGCAGGAGTGAAGGTGGTGGAGCTGTCCACCATGGTGGCTGCCAGTTCCCTGGGGCGCATTCTGTGTGACTGGGGTGCGGAGAGTATCAAGGTGGAGGGAACAAAGGGGGATCCTTTCCGCAACTTTCCGAAAAATTACCGGGTGCCCTGCACGCCGGATGAGAATCCCCTGTTCGATAGTCTCAATGGAGGGAAGCAGGGGCTGGTACTGGACCTGAAGACCCCGGAGGGAATGGAAATCCTTCATAGGCTTTTGGCAGAGGCCGATGTCTTTATTACCAACAACCGGCAGAAAAGTCTGGATAAAATGGGGCTGGATTACGGCACCTTAAAGGCGCGGTATCCCAGGCTGGTCTACGCCCAGATCACCGGCTATGGGGATGCAGGGCCCAAGGCTGCAAGTCCCGGCTATGATACGGTAGCCTTCTGGGCCAATACAGGTTTTAACGCGGATATGTCCGTGGACAGTCCGGGCAGTTACCCGGTGTATGGCGGTGTGGGGCCTGGGGATCTGATTACGGCCTTAAGCCTCTTTGGCGCGATTGCCAGCGCCCTCTATAAGCGGACCGTCACCGGGGAGGGAGACCGGGTGTCCATCTCCCTTTACGGAACCGGGCTGTGGTGCTTCCACCTTATGGCAGTCCCCTGCGAGAAGCAGTATGGATACACCTATCCCCGTACACGGTATACAGGAACACCTCTGGGCTCCCCATACCGGACCAGGGACAATGAGTGGATCATGACCACCATCCCCAATGTGGAGACCCAGTGGGAGGATTTCTGCGCTGCCATGGATATGCCGGAACTGAAGGAGGATCCCCGGTTCACTACTACGGAAAACTTAAGGAGCCCGGAGAACAGCAGCTTCCTGATCCATCACCTGGAAGAGAAATTTCTCACCCGGACAGCGGCCCAGTGGGATAAGGCACTGGCAGCCCATAATATTGTCCATGATACCCTGGGCCATTACAAAGATATGGAGACCAGTGAGCAGGCCTGGGCCAACGGGGATATCCATCAGGTAACCTGCCCGAATGGGAAGAAGTCTGTGCTGGTGCGTCCGCCAATGCGCAGTGACAGGATGGGACTTCCGGCCTTCCGGCGGGGCCCCCTCCTTGGAGAGGACAGCGACCGGATTCTGGAAAAGCTGGGATATTCCAGGGAAGAGGTGGAAGCCCTGAAAGAAAAAGGGGTTACCCGGACTACCCGGCTGTAGATTCCAGAACCCGGACAGATTAAATGCCGGATCTGTTCTGGGGAAAGGGGGAATGCACCATGTCGGAGCAGGCAGAGGAGAAAGGGGCTTGCAGGGAAATTCCTTCCCTGGTTTCCAGGCTTTCCGGAGAAGGAAAGGGGTTCGGCTATCTAACCTGGGAGTGGGCGCAGCAGAAGCCGGATAAAGTGGCTGTCATCTGTGATGGAACCAGCCGGACCTACGGACGGCTGGAAGAGAGAATCAGCGGGCTGGCAAAGGCCCTGGGAAAGCTTGGGTTGTCCAGGGAAAGCCGTGCAGCCATTGTGCTGCCTAACTGCATTGAGTATCTGGAGATAGAATTTGCCTGTGCCCGTGTGGGAATTACCATTGTAAAGATCAACTGGCGGCTGTCGCTGCCGGAGATTCGGGAGCTTTTGGCATGGAACGATGTGGAACTGGTATTTTCCCGCAGAGACCTGCCTGGAATATCCTGGGAGACGGACTCTGATTTGGGTCTGGGATTCTTTCTGGTGGATGTGACCGGGGAGGCATTCGCTGAGATGGCTGAAGGCGGTGCAGCCGGAGAATCCGAAGAGACAGCAAAGGCCAGGGATGGCAAAGAGACCAGGGAAATCCGGTCCGCAGGGGCCGGTGGGAGAACCGGACTGAGGGCTTATGTTCCGGCAGAAGTCCCGGACAGTATTCTGATGCATCTCCACACCAGCGGAACTACCGGGACTCCCAAATGTGTGATCTACACCCAGGAATCCTTGCTGGCAGAGCTGGATCTGTGCC
>CAJTOV010000187.1 GCA_910577765.1 uncultured Lachnospiraceae bacterium | reverse complement strand
AAGCTCATGCGGCGCCTGCGGCTTGCATTCACTAAGTGTTCATATTATACCATGCCTGGAACATGAAGTCTATTGCCTTTTCTTACAACTCCTCAATCCGGTCTGTCCGCAAAGTCAGAATCCGCGGGCAGGGGCTAAACCTCCGGCGGATGATTTCCGCGATTTCGCCGGTATATCCGGGGGCCACGATCAGCACCACATCCACCGGCTCCTGCCGGAAATGGTCCGGTGCCACAATGGGCAGATGGGAGGCCGGGGCATAGCGGCCCTGCTTAAAGGGGGCCGAGTCAATGATGTATCCGGCACACCGGCCCAGGTCCGTGGTGGCAGCCAGGGTAAAGCCCTGGTGGCTGGCACCCCAGACAGCCAGGGTCTTCCCATTTGCAGCCAGGGTGTCCGCAAGCCGGCGGATCTCCCGGGTCACCTGGTCATAGCCTCTGGCCAGAGTCCGGGCTGCCGCCGTCTCCCCGGCGCCGGGTTTCCCGCCTTCTCCCGGACGGTTTTCTGCTCCTGAACTGCCGGAAAGACCTCCGTCCTCCCCCTGCCTGTCTCCAGGCACCCACTCCGGATTCTTCCGCACAATCATGGACAGGGTATCCCGGTTGACCATCTCCTCCTCCAGAACCGTAAAGCCGTTGCGGGTCAGCAGCTGCCGGAGGGTGTCAAAGGAGTAGTAGGCAATGTGATCCCGGATCAGCTCATAGTAGCTGCCCTGCTCCAGAATATATTCCAGGGCAGGTACCGTTACCAGTCCCATGCCGTCCTCCGCCAGATTGTGCCGGATGGCCTGGAGCATCACGTCCGGTCTGGGCTGGTGCTCCAGAAAATTAAAGGACAGGAACACATCAAAAGGCCCCTGGGTCTCCCCGGCAAACCTCTGTCCCGGTTCCTCCGGGAATTCCTGCCACACCTTAAGCCCCTGGCCCCGGGCGATTTCCACCAGTTCCGCCTTGTGCTCCATGCCGTAGACCTCCACCGGAAATTCCGTCAGCACCTTGATAAATTCCCCGCGTCCGCAGCCTACCTCCAGGAATTTCTTTCCCTCCAGACGGTAAGTCCCGATCAGGTGTTCATACTGTCTCCGGCGCAGTTCTGTCATGGTTGTGGAAAATCCCCCTGCCCGGATCACATCCCGGTAATAGGAAACCGGGGTACAGTCAAACTGCACCAGTCCGCACTCCGGGCACTGGTACAGCCCAAGGGTCACGCCCCGGTCCTGGTTCACTTCCTGGCTGTCCGGGATATTCTGGGCCGATGCCGGGGCATCCTCCAGGACAAACAGCGGCTTCTCAGGAAGCGTTGTTCTGCATGCAATGCAATGTTTCATAGATTCCCTCCGCAAATGTGGTCTCCGGTCTCCAGGAAGTTGCTGCCAGCAGCTTTCCGATATCCGGCATCAGATCCGCCGGCCCCTCCGCGTTCTCCGGGCGCTCCCCGTAGACAAAGCTGCCGCGGCTGCCGCAGAGCCGGTACATTTCCTCAATATACTCCCGCAGCATCCGGGTATCATGCCCTGCCACATTGTACACCCCCGGAGCCCCCTCTGTCAGCAGATGCACCAGAGCCGAGACCGCGTCTTCAATATAAAGAAAATTCCACTGCTGGGTGCAGGCTCCCAGAGTCATCTCCCCTCCTGCCAGCCAGGTCTTAAGACAGGACTGGACCAGGGACCAGGGATGGTCCCCGGGGCCGTAGACGCTGAAGATCCGCAGGTGCACATACTCCATTGCCAGCACACGGCAAAGGCCCTCCGCCTGCCTGGCAAAGTCGCACTTGGCAATGCCGTACTGGGACACCGGGCTGCAGGGGGTCTCCTCGTTGACCCAGTCATGGTGCACCCCGTACTCTGCCTGGGACCCGGTAAACAGAAACCGCTTACACCCCAGAATCCCTGCTGCCCGCACCGCTGCCAGGGCATACACCACATTCTGCTGCTGGACATCCCGCTTCTTCCGGTTGTCACTGCCTGCCCCGTCCCAGCCGATCTGCACCCAGGCATCCGCCCCGGGCACCTGCCGGGTAATGCTTCCGATCTCCCGCAGATCCAGCTGTATCAGTTCCAGCCGCTCCTCCGGAACCATTCCCAGCAGATATTCCAGATTCCTGGAACCTGGTCTTACCACCCCATATACCTGATGCCCTGCCTCCAGAAGCTGGCGCACAGTCACTGCGCCGATGAAACTGGTTGCCCCGGTAACCACAATTTTCATAATCTGATTCCTTTTCTCCACTTATTATCTTACCCTGGGTACGAGCATCATGGCCTCCATTTCCTCCTCAGGCAGAAACGGCGCCAGGTCCTCCAGGGGCGGTGACACCATGGTCCCGTCCGGCAGCCGCTTTGCCGCTGACTTGGGTTCAAAGTTCTGGTCCGTGGTCACAAAGGCCTCACAGATAGCCGGTCCCTCCATGGCCAGGGTCTTTTCCACCGCATCCCCCAGCTCACGGTTATGACGGGCCGCCACATAGGGAATCCCGTAAGCTGCCGCCAGTTTTCCCATATCCGGGAAGCTTAAGTCATAGCTGTCCACACCGATTCCCACCAGGGGCCCCTCAAACAGGTTCCGCTGGGTCTGGCGGATGGAATGGTAGCCGCCGTTATTGATCAGGAAAATCTTCACCGGGAACCTGTGGTGGACGATAGTCTGAAGCTCCTGGAGATTCATCTGGATGCTGCCGTCCCCGGTCAGCAGGATCACATCCTCCGGCCCGGTCTTTGCCAGACAGATTCCGATGGCCGCAGGCAGGTCATACCCCATGGCCGCCACCCCGGAATTGCTGATGAAACGCTGGCCTTTCTTCACCTGGTACCCGTGGCCCCCCGCCTCGCAGGCAGAGCCGTTTCCTACCACCGTAATCTGGCCCTCCCGGACACGGCTGCCCAGCTCATGGACAAAGGCATAGACATTGGCTGCCTTTGCGTCGTCATCTGCCAGGTGTTTGGGCTGGATCACCGGATACCGCTCCTTCCACAGGCGGCAGGTACTGTTCCAGTCCATGTCCGGAAGCCCCTGGCCTCCGTCAAATACCGGCCCTTCCGGATACTCCTTCCGGAGAACCCGGCACATGGTTTCCAGCAGGTCCTTTGCATCCGCATGAACCTGCATGTCCACATGGACGCTGGGCTTTTTCAGCTCTTCCAGGTCCACGTCATTGAAGATTACATAAGCCTCCCTGGCCCAGGTCCGGAAATTGTAGCCTACCTGGCGGATACTCAGGCGGCTTCCCACGGAGAATACCAGGTCACTGTTCTGGACGGCAAAGTTCCCGGGACGGTCCCCCCGTCCCCCGGCCCGGCCTACATATAAGGGATGGCTGTTCCAGAGACAGTCCTGGCTGTTCCAGCCCAGAACCACCGGAATCCCCAGCCTCTCCGCCACCTCCAGAAAGGCCTCATGGGCGCCGGCAATGCGGATTCCGTTGCCTGCGTTGAATACAGGACGCTTCGCACTGCGGATCTTCTCAATAATGGCCCGGGCCGTGTCCTCACTGACCCTGGGCGGCAGCACCTGGCGGGTCTCCCCGGCCCCGGCCTCATCTTCCGGTATCCAGTGGGGATTCCGGGCAGCCCCGGCCCTATCCGCCCCGGTCCCGGCAGCTTTCACAGCCCCGTCCGTCCCGGTTTCGGCAGCATCCACGGCCTTCCCGCCCCCATCCGCCCAGCCGGTTCCCCCGGCCTCGTAATCTGCCGGGTCAAAGCCCACCAGACTGTCGGATTCCACATAAGAACCCTGAATGTCCACCGGAATATCCAGCCAGGCAGGGCCCGGCCGCCCGGAATAAGCCAGATACAGGGCCTTCTCCAGGCAGAAACGGATACGCTGGGGATCTGTGACCATCTCGCTGTATTTGGTCATACAGCCGGTTGCCTTTGTAATGTCAAATTCCTGGTCCCCCATGGCACGGATATCCACCCCGGACCAGCGGGCCGTGTTGTCGTAACGGACCTGGCCGGACAGCACCAGCATAGGAATGGAATCCAGCCACCCTCCCAGCACTCCGGTAATGGCATTGGTGCCCCCGGGGCCGCTGGTGACACACAGCAGTCCGATCCGGTTATGAATCCGGGCATAAGCCTCGGCAGCCATGGCGCAGGCCTGCTCGTGATGCTGGTAAAGGCAGCGCAGCTTCGGGTGATGGCCCAGGGCGTCATTTAAATGCATGGCCCCGCCTCCGGTTACGGTAAATACCTGGCTGATTCCCGCTTCCACCAGTCTGTCGGCGATGTAATTGGACACTTTGATTCTCATGATGGCGTAATCCTCCCTCTGTATGGTTGACGAAACATTTCTCTTATAAGCGGTAGTATAACACAAATACCAAAAGGCCGCTACCCCTCCCCGGCTGCCGGATTCCTTTTTTCCGCTCCGGACCCAGTGTCTGGCGGGACTGTGAGCCGCCGCCAGCCGCCCCACATCCTTCCTTGCCTGCCAGTAACCTGCACTTTTCAAACACAGGAAGACAGGCTATAATCATCACCGTAATGCAAATATGGATTTTCGGCCACCATTCATGGGACGGCATTTCCGCCCCGGAACACACAAAAGGAGAGTAAACAGATTATGAAAAAAAATGTCAAAACACTGGCTGTATTATCCACCGCGGCTCTGATGGCAGCGGTAACCCCTTACCTGGCCGGTTCCTTCCCGGCACTGGCACCCCAGGCTCTGGCAGCTTCCAAGGCAGGCTGGACCGGCGAAGGTGAGGAGCGGCGCTACATGGACAGCGACGGCTACTACCTGACCGACACCTGGAAGAAGCTTAACGACGAGTGGTATTATTTAAATGAAGACGGCTATGTGGCCCGCTCCACCATGGTGGATGAGTACTATGTGGACCAGGACGGAAAACGGGTCTCCAACCAGTGGGTAGGCATTCCCAATGAGGAAGAGTGGGACGACGAGATGCCTGAGACCTTCTGGTACTACTACGGCGGCAACGGCAAGGCCGTAGTATCCAAATGGCAGAATATCGACGGCAAGAACTATTACTTTAATGAAGAAGGCCATATGCAGACCGGCAAGCTGGAGCTGGACGGCTACACCTACTACCTGGGCGCTGATGATGACGGCGTCATGAAGACCGGATGGGTGATGCTGGAAAGCGAGGAGGAGAACCCGGACGAGGAATTTGTATGGCACTATTTTGACAACAAGGGAAGAATGGTCATGAACCAGGTGGACCGCAAGATCGGCGGCAACTACTATACCTTTGAAAACGGCATCATGCAGACCGGCTGGTATAAACTGCCCCAGGTCCAGGAGGATGCCGGCGCAGCCAGTGCTGATGCAGAAAACACTGCCAGTGCCGGTGCAGAAAATGCAGAAAACGCAGGCGCTGCTGACGCCGAAAACGCCGGGAATGCCGATGCAGGCAATACCGACGCCGAAAACGCCGGGAATGCCGACGCTGGCAATACCGACGCTGAAAACGCCGGGAATGCCGGCGCTGAAAGCACCCGTCCGGCCATCGCTTCCTACCAGTATTATGAGGAGGACGGAAAACGCGCCAACGGCTGGTATGAGATTGAAGGCGTGGAAGGAATCAGCGAGGAAGGCGAGATCTTCCGCTTCTACTTTAAGAACGGCGCTCCGCTCCATGCAGAGACCGGTGTACAGACCTTCAACGTGGATTCCAGACGTTTTGCCTTTAACACCAGCGGAGAAATGCAGACCGGCCTGCAGGTGATCACCTTAAGCAACGGCGAAACCGTCAACAGTTATTTCGGTGAAGACGGTGTCATGAGAACCGGCAAGCAGGTCATCCTCAATGAGGACCTGGACGAGAACCAGACCTGGTTCTTCCTGACCGACGGCGGCAACAAAGGCCATGGTGTCCACGGCGTCCGTGACAACTGTGTCTACAGCCACGGCCTGCGCCTGGATGCTGACCGGGACCTGCGCTATGAGCCGGTGGAGCTGGACGGTGTCCAGTACCTGGTGAATACCTCCGGTTCCATCCAGAAAGCCAGCTCTTCTTCCAAGTCCAGCGAGAAGCCGGAACTGGGAAGCGGCTTTAAAGATTTCAAAGATTCCAATGACAAAATCTGGACCGTCAATACAAACGGCGTGATCCAGCAGTAACTTGCAGCAACCTCCTACCAAAGACAAATCATCCGTTTATCCGGGACCTTCAGGGTCCCGGATTTTTTGTTTTCCTATGGGCGGCACGCAGCTGCGTGTCCGGGACCTCTGTGGCCGGAGGGACCGGAAAACACCTTCCAAAAAGGTTGCTGTTCACGGGGGGGGACATCTTCTTGTCCGGCTGTGCCGGACAAGAAGCATCGGGCGTCCGCCCGATGTGG
>CAJTOV010000186.1 GCA_910577765.1 uncultured Lachnospiraceae bacterium | reverse complement strand
GCAGAATCGCAAATCTGTGGTGCAAAACCGAGTGTCCCCTTGTTCACTGAGGGTAGGTTCAATTATTTACGACTTGGAGGAGCATGATGAAGCGAGAAAAATTTGGTTCCCGTATGGGCTTTATCCTGGTGTCTGCCGGGTGTGCCATCGGCCTGGGAAATGTGTGGAAATTCCCTTATATCTGCGGAGCATACGGCGGCGCGGCGTTTATTCTGATCTATCTGGCCTTTCTGGTGGTGCTGGGGATACCGGTGCTGGTCTGTGAGTTTGCCGTGGGCCGTGCCAGCAGAAAGAGTGTGGCAGTTAGCTTTGATACCCTGGAGCCCAAAGGCACAGGCTGGCATTCTCTCAAATATATCGGCATATTGGGCTGCTACCTGCTGATGATGTTCTACACCATGGTAGGGGGCTGGATGATGTATTACTGCTTCCGCAGCTTCAGAGGGGATTTTGCCGGGGCGGCGCCGGACCAGATTGCCGGGGCTTTCGGAGCCATGCTGGGGGACATGCCCACGATGACCGTCTGGACTGTGGTGATCTGCGTCCTGGGCTTTGGCGTGTGTCTCTTTGGGCTTCAGTCCGGGGTGGAGCGGATCACCAAGGTAATGATGGCAGCGCTGCTTCTGATTATGGTGGTGCTGGCACTTCATTCCGTATTTCTGGAGGGAGCCGGGGAGGGAATCCGTTTCTATCTGATTCCCGATTTCGGGAAGATGATTTCCAGCGGCATCGGTAATGTGGTGTTTGCTGCCTTAAGCCAGGCATTTTTTACTTTGTCCATTGGAATCGGCGCCATGCTGATATTCGGAAGCTACCTGGACCGGACCCGGAGCCTTACCGGGGAGGCCATGAATATCACCATTCTGGACACCTTTGTGGCACTGACCGCCGGGTTCATCATCATTCCGGCCTGCTTTGCCTATGGGATTGAGCCGGGAGCAGGTCCCAGCCTGGTATTTATCACCCTGCCCAATATTTTTGCCCAGATGGCCGGAGGAAGACTGTGGAGCGCTTTGTTCTTCCTGTTCCTGACCTTTGCCGCCCTTTCCACCATCATTGCGGTATTTGAGAACATTATTGCCTTTGATATGGACCTGTTTGGCTGGACCCGGAAGAAGAGCGTGCTGGTCAGCGCGGTTCTGGTGATTCTTCTGAGTATGCCTGCGGTCCTGGGCTACAACGTGCTTTCCATGATCCAGCCTCTGGGCGAGGGGAGCACCATCATGGACCTGGAGGACTTTATTGTGTCCAACAACCTTCTGCCTCTGGGCAGTCTGGGTTATGTGCTGTTTTGTACCAGGAAGAACGGCTGGGGCTGGGAGGCATTTTTAAAGGAGGCCAATGCCGGATTCGGAATCCGCTTCCCCCAGGGGATGCAGGCTTACGTGGCCTACGGGATTCCGGCGATTATTACGGTGATCTACTTAAAAGGCTATTATGATATGTTCAGCGCCAGGGGCACGGCAGTGCTGGCCGGCTGGATGGCAGTGGCCGTGCTGTTTCTGGGATTTGTATTTTTCTGTGCCTTAAAGGGCAGCGGCGCAGCCGGGGAAAAGGCATAAGAGTTATGAAAGAAAACGGGGCTGTGAAGAAAGAGGCAGCCTTCCTGCTGGAAGGCCTTTTTTCACAGCCCCGTAAATTGTATGAAGGATGAAAGGGGTGGGCGGATGGATTTTTATGCACGTGTCCAGCTGGTATGCAGGCGGATTCCCTGGGGGAGGGCGGCTACCTATGGGCAGATTGCCCTATTGTGCGGAAAGCCCAGGAATGCCAGGCAGGTAGGCTATGCCCTCCGGCGGGGACTGGCCGGGGAACAGGCTCCGGCCCACCGGATCGTAGGTGCCGGCGGTGTCTTAAGCGGAGCTGCTGCCTTTGATTATCCGGAGCAGCAGAAGCTGCTTCTGGAGAAGGAGGGAGTCTGCGTGTCCCGGGATACCCGGGGCTGGCGTGTGGACCTGAAAAAGGATGGGTGGAAGAACACCCTGGAAGAGGCCAGGGAACTGGAGGCAGAGTTTGTCAGGAGGGGAATATGAAGAAAAATTACAAGTTTACGATTGCCTATGACGGCACCCGTTATTTTGGCTGGGAGCATCAGCCGGACCAGGAGATGACCATCCAGGGAAAGCTGGAGCGTGTGCTGTCAGTCATGGCAAACACCCAGGTGGAGGTAATCGGCGCAGGCCGGACCGACGCCGGGGTCCATGCCAAGGGTATGGTGGCCAACGCCCACCTGGATACGGAGCTGGACCCGGATGGCATCCGGGATTATATGAACTGTTACCTTCCCGATGATATCTGCGTCCGGGAGGTGCGGGAGGCTTCGGACCGGTTCCACAGCCGCTACAATGCCCTGGGTAAGACCTACTGTTATACCTGCTATGTGGGCCGTCTGAAACCGGTATTTAACCGGAAATATGTCTATGTTACGGACTGGGACCCGGATGTGGGGCGGATGCGGCAGGCAGCGGAATATCTCATGGGCACCCATGATTTTGCAAGCTTTTGCAGTAATCCCAGGATGAAGAAGTCTACGGTCCGCAAGGTGGACAGCATACAGATCACAAGGAAGGAATCCTATCTGAATATGACCTTTCACGGAACCGGATTTCTCCAGCACATGGTGCGGATTCTCTCAGGAACCCTGCTGGAAGTAGGGTTTGGGAAACGGGCGCCGGAAAGCATGGAGGAACTGCTGGAGGCCAGGAACCGGTCCCTGGCAGGCTTTACGGCTCCGGCCAGGGGGCTGTGTCTATTGAAGGTGGATTATGAGTGAGGGGCCATAAGCGGACATTTGCCGCAGCGGCTGAATTCCCGCGGCCAATTACCAGACAGACTTGTGGAGACCAGATATGAAGATTATTATTTCACCAGCGAAAAAAATGAATGTGGATACGGATACCTGTCCGCCGGCAGGTCTTCCCCTGTTTCTGGAGGATACCGGGAAGATTCTGGAGTGGATGCAAAAGCTGGATTATTCCCAGGCCAAGGCGCTTTGGAAGTGCAGCGACCAGATTGCACAGCTGAATTTCCGGCGGTATCAGGAGATGGAGCTTGGGAAGAACCTGACTCCGGCGATTCTGTCCTACGAGGGAATCCAGTACCGGTATATGGCGCCTTCTGTCTTCACGGACCAGGAGCTTGCCTATGTCCAGAAGCATGTGCGGATTCTCTCGGGCTTTTATGGCCTGCTGCGTCCTCTGGACGGGGTGATCCCTTACCGGCTGGAGATGCAGGCCAAGGCTTCTGTGGCAGGGACAAAGGATCTGTATGCATACTGGGGCCGCAGGCTGTATGACGCGGTTATGGATGAAGACCGGACCGTGGTCAATCTGGCCTCAAAGGAGTATTCCCGGTGTGTGGAGGATTATCTCCGGCCAGAGGACCGGTTCCTGACCTGCATATTCGGGGAGCTGCAAAAGGGCCGGGTGGTCCAGAAGGGAACCATGGCCAAGATGGCCAGGGGAGAGATGGTCCGGTACATGGCGGCCCGCCAGGTTGGAGCAGGGAGCCGGTCCGGCAGGCTGTCAGAGGAACTGGAGAAGCTGAAGGATTTTGCAGAGCTTGGCTACCGGTTCCATGAGGAATTGTCGTCCGTTAACCAGTATCTGTTTATCCGGGAGGAATCATGAAGCCAGACCGTCTGATCTTTCACGTAGATGTCAACAGCGCTTTCCTTTCCTGGACAGCCACCAGGATGGTGGCCCAGGGCGGCCCGGATATCCGGCTGATTCCCTCCTGCGTAGGCGGGGACCCGGCAAAGCGCACCAGTATTGTCACAGCCAAGTCCATACCAGCCAAGGAGTATGGGGTCCGCACCGGGGAACCGGTATCCATGGCTCTGCGGAAATGCCCACAGCTTCTGATCGTGCCTTCGGATTTCCGGCTGTATGAAAAATATTCCCACGCATTCATGGATATCTGCCGCCAGTATGCCCCGGTGGTGGAGAAATTTTCCATTGACGAGTGTTTTCTGGATATGACCGGAACCAGGGAACTGTATCCGGACCCGGTGGCAACAGCCTATGAGATCAAGGACAGGATTCGGGATACCCTGGGCTTTACGGTCAATATCGGCATAGGGCCCAACAAGCTGCTGGCCAAGATGGCGGGAGATTTTGAAAAGCCGGACAAGGTTCATACCCTGTTTCTGGAGGAGCTTCCTGCCAAATTCTGGCCTCTGCCGGTGGGGGAACTGTTTGGTGTGGGCCAGTCCACGGTCCGGGCCCTGGAGAAGGTCTCCGTCCGCACCATCGGGGACCTGGCGGCGTGCAGCGAAAGGCTGCTGCAGTCTGTGGCAGGCAATAAGCTGGGGCACCAGCTTCACGCCTATGCCAACGGCCAGGACGACTCCCCGGTAACGGCAGAGCCGGCGGAGGCAAAAGGCTACAATGTCTCCACCACCCTGGAGGAAAATGTGACTACCATGGAGCAGGCACACAGGATTCTTCTGGAGCTGGCAGACAGTGTTACGGGCCGTATGCGGGCAGACAAGGCCAGGACCGGGTGTATTTCGGTCACCATCCGTTCCGCGGAATTCAAGAACAGGTCCCACCAGCGGAAGCTGGAGGAACCTACGGATATTACCGGCGAGGTATTCTCTGTGGCCAAATCCCTGTTCCGGGAGCTGTGGGACCAGAAGACCCCTTTGCGCCTTCTGGGGCTCTCCCTGACCAGCTTAAGCCATGGGGAGCAGGAGCAGTTCTCCCTGTTCCGGGATGAGCGCCGGGAGCGGGAGAAGAAGATGGACAAGACCGTGGACCTTCTGCGGGGCCGGTTCGGGGCGGACATTATCCGCCGTGGTTCGGTGCTGGATTCTTCTGCGGGAGTTGGCAGAAAGTATAAGGCCCATCTGGAAAATGAACGGGAGGGGCAGTGAAACAATCCTTGCTATTCTTCCGGTGTTTCCCCCCACACATACATATTTCCAGGCAGGATGGCATTTAAAAGAATCCCCATAATGGCAGCCAGGGCCAGGCTGGTCAGGGTGATGGAGGTTCCCGCCACCGTAAAGGTCAGTCCGCCGGAAAAGCCCAGGCCGCAGACCAGAATCACCGCCACAATGATCAGGTTCCGGGGGATGGTTAAGTCCACCTTGTTCTCCACCACATTGCGGATGCCCACGGCAGAGATCATACCGTAGAGGATAAAGCTGATGCCGCCGATAATGGCAGAAGGCAGGGAGCCGATCAGCTCTGCCATCTTGGGGATGAAGCTGAGGACAATCGCATAGATGGCTGCCAGCCGGATGACCCTGGGGTCATAGACACGGCTTAAGGCAAGGACGCTGGTATTTTCACCGTAGGTGGTATTGGCAGGGCCGCCGATGAAGGCGGACAGCATGGTGGCCAGGCCGTCTCCCAGCAGGGACCGATGGAGGCCCGGGTCTTCGATGAAGTTGTCCTCCACCGTGGCGGAAATGGCCGACATGTCGCCGATATGCTCCATCATGGAAGCAATGGCAATGGGAGCCATGGCCAGGATGGCGGTGATGTTGAACCTGCAGACAAAGAAGTCCGGGACACCGATGAGGGGGGCGCCGGCAGCTCCTGCAAAGTTCAAGATGGTGCTTCCGTCTCCGTTGGTCATGCCTGCGGCATGCATTATGAGGGCTGCCGTGTAGGAGATGATAATCCCCATAAGAATGGGAATGATGCGGAACATGCCCATGCCCCAGATATTAAAGACAATGACCGTTCCCAGGGCAATCAGGGCCAGAGGCCAGTTCTGGGAAGCATTGCTGATGGCGGAGGGGGCCAGGCTTAGGCCGATACAGATGACAATGGGGCCGGTGACCACCGGCGGCAGGTAGCGCATGACCCGTTTGACCCCGATGACCTTGATGATCATGGCCAGCACCAGGTAAAGGGCCCCGGCCACTACCACGCCGCCGCAGGCATAGGGAAGCTTCTCCCCGTAGCTCATGGATGCAAAGATCCCGGTGTCCAGCTCCGCCACAGTGGAGAAGCCTCCCAGAAATGCAAAGGAGGAGCCTAAAAATGCCGGAACCTTCATTTTGGTCAGTAGGTGGAACAGCAGGGTGCCGAAACCGGCACAGAACAGGGTTACCTGAATGGAAAGTCCTTCTCCATGGAAATAAGAATTGACAAGAATCGGTACCAGGATGGTGGCGCCAAACATGGCGAACATGTGCTGAAGTCCCAGAATCAGCATCTGGGGAATCCCCAGGGTCCTGGCATCATAGATACCTACAGCTCTGAATTTCATGATCATTCCCTCTTTTCATATTTTGAAATTAGTATAGAATAAATTTCCGGATTTGACAATAACAAGATGTTCGGAATTGCTGCCGTGAACTGTAATAACGTTACTATTCATGGGGGGCGTCTTCTTGTCCGGCTTTGCCGGACAAGAAGATGCCCCCATGAACAGTAGCTAT
>CAJTOV010000185.1 GCA_910577765.1 uncultured Lachnospiraceae bacterium | reverse complement strand
CAGGAAGCGCAGCTCTGATGCTGATGATTTCCAGCATGATGCTTGCAGCATTTGCTGTAGTCACCAGGAAGAAGGAAGAAGAGCAGTAAGGGATTATGAGCGGATCGTTCATGATTATACGGCTGGTAAACAGCCGTAGATAAGTAAGAGAAAGGGAGAACTGTTGTATTCGTACAACGGTTCTCCCTTTCAAATTTTCTGCTTGTGCATTCCCTTTATCTGTGACAAGATAAATCCACATTTCCCGGATATCTCAATCCGGGTTAAGTCTGGCAATTCTGCCAGTGATTCCAAGAAAACAGATTTCATTTAGCCACAGAGGGAGGAGCTGTCATGAACAGAAGAATATTGCACCAGATGAACTTGCAAACCTCTGCTGCCAATGTTAGTATAAGGATACAGTGAAGCTGTACCCTGGATCACAGAAATGGGGAGACAGTGGACCAGATTCCGCTTAAGGAATTGTCTGTATCCATTTTTAGGGATATGTATCCCCTAAACCTATTTAAGACTCTGAGGAGTCTCGGTATGAAGATTGAGAGACGATATCCGGGTATCGACTACATCCGTGGCTGGCAGGCGATGCCTGACACACAGATCGTAGTGACAAGGCGGTTTGATGAGAAGCACCGGGCGCTGCGGGTTCTTTCGAAGAAAGCCATGGAAGAGGAAGCGACACGGCTCACAGAGCCGGGAGACCGGAGCAATGCGGATGCGGTTATGCAGGTCAGTGTTTCCGCCAATAAAGCATTATATGAGAAGATCAGGAGGTGCAACCCGCGGATGTGTGAGGCTTTGAGAGAATTGATGAAGGATGAGATTGAGAGTGAGATTGAAGAGAAGACGCGAAGGGCTGTATTGCAGGTGGAGCGGAATGTGAGGCAGGAGGAACGCCGGGAGACCATTAAGAACCTTATGGATTCCATGAAGTGGACGGCCGAGCAGGCTATGGAAGCAATGAAAGTGCCGGTTAAGGACAGAGAGCAGTATATGGCAGGATTATAATAATATTTAAGGGTGCAAAACGGTAAGACAGTCAGTTCTGTCAGGACGTTCCCCCATTAATACTAAAAACAATCTTCGCCGGGAATTCCTCCCGGCCGGATTCCGGTAAATCTTTATCGCGCTGTATGTTTACATGAAAACCCATAACAGTCCGGCAATTACCCGGAACAGCCTTTTCCCTTGCTTTGAATGGCCCCATGGCTTATAATAAAGGCACGGAACTGGGAAATGGCGGGAACTATTTTGGAAGGAGACGGGAAGCAATGCCAAGGAGACCAGTTCAGAATAAGAATGTATCAGAAAGAAATCCATCCATATCCCAGGCAGGTACAACCGGGCCGGAGAAGATGCCGAAGAAGCAGGACAACAGCCGGGAGGTCCGGAGGAACAGCCAGAAGGCCCGGGAGAACACCCAGAAGGCCCGCAGGAACAGCCGGAAAGCCCAGGAAAGTATCATAAAAGCCAGGGAGAGAAGAGTGGCTGAGGCCAGGAGCTTAAATCTCTTAAGCAATACCTTTATGACCGTAGCCCTGGATGATAAGCCGGCATGCCAGCATGTGCTGAGGGTGGTGACCGGGATCAGGGACCTGGAGGTCAGGGAGGTCAGAAAACAGTACCGGGTGGCAAAGGTAACCTCCCGTGATGCGGTTCTGGATATATTGGCAGAGGACGGGAACGGGAAACTTTATAATTTGGAAATTCAGAGGTCAGAGACTGTTGACCATGCCAGGCGCATCCGTTTTTACGGAGCCATGATAGACAGCGAATATCTGGAAAAAGGAAAAAATTATGACGAGATGCCGGATGTGTATCTTATATATATCAGCGAGACGGATCTGTGGAAGGCAGGAAAGACCATCTATGAGTTGAAAAAGTATCTGACCGGAACCGACACAGAGTATGATGACGGAATCCATGTGACCTATGTGAATGCGGAGATTGATGACGGATCAGAAGCGGCCCGTCTGATGAACTATTTTAAAACAGCCGACCCGGAGGATATGAGCCAGGGGGAACTGTCAAACCGGGTGCATTTTTTGAAAAGTGAAGAAGGAGGTTATAAGGTTATGTGTGAGATGAGCGAGAAATGGATGGCGGAGGGCAGAGCTGAAGGCAGGGCAAAGGGCAGAGCCGAAGGAGAAAAGAAAAAAGCGAAAGAAGTAGTAATGAGGCTTGCCAACCACGGAATGCCGCCAGAGAGTATTGCGGATATTGTGAAAATGAATATAACCGTGGTGAAACGGTGGCTTGAGGGTGCAGCAGTAAAGTGATTTTCCCAATTGGGTGGAATTTTCCCCCGTGAACTGTTACACTTTTATAACGTTACTTTTCCAGTAAATCCTCTATCAGAATTGCCAATTAAATAAGAGTATGCTATAGTTGAGTCAGAGCAGCGGCGGTCACCGTCAGACATTCACACGGCAGCCGCAACAGTATCAAAAAGCGAGGTACAGATCATGAGAGAAACAGCACTAGTAATCATGGCTGCCGGCATCGGGAGCCGGTTTGGAGGGGGCATCAAGCAGCTGGAGCCTATGGGCCCAGGCGGGGAGATCATCATGGATTATTCCATCCACGACGCCCTGGAGGCCGGATTCAACAAAATCGTCTTTATTATAAGGAAGGATTTGGAACAGGATTTCCGGGAGATCATTGGCCGGCGGATCGAGAAGATCGCCCCGGTAGAGTACGTGTACCAGGAGCTGGACAGACTGCCGGAAGGCTACACTGTGCCGGAAGGACGGAAGAAGCCCTGGGGCACCGGTCACGCGGTCCTGATGGTGAAGGACCTGGTAAAAGAGCCCTTTATGGTGATCAATGCCGACGATTATTACGGCAAAGAGGGATTTCGCAAGCTTCACGACTACATGGTCCGGGACATGGACACCCAGTCAGATGTCTATGAGATCTGTATGGGCGGCTTCATTCTGGCCAATACTCTCAGTGAGAACGGGACCGTGACCCGGGGCGTCTGTCAGATGAATCCCGACGGCACACTGAAAAGTGTGGAGGAGACCTACGGCATCCAGGTAAAGGACGGCCGGCTGGAGGCCAGCAACGTGGACGGCAGCCCGGTGCAGGTAAGCCTGGACCAGCATGTATCCATGAACATGTGGGGGCTTCCCCCCAGGTTCTTAGACGAGCTGGAGAAAGACTTCCCCCGGTTCCTGGACAATATCCGGGAAGGAGACCTGAAAGCCGAGTATCTGCTTCCCACCATTATCGGCAATCTGGTCAAGGCCGGCAGGGCCCGGGTCCGGGTGCTGGAGACCCGGGACAAATGGTTCGGCGTCACCTACCGGGAGGACAAGGAAGCCGTGGTAGCTGCCATCCGCAGGCTCATTGCCGACGGAGTCTATAAGGAGCACCTTTATGACTAAGATGATCTCCTGGAATGTCAACGGGCTCAGGGCCGTGGTGGGCAAAGGGTTCCTGGACATTTTCCGGGAAATGGACGCGGATATTTTCTGCCTTCAGGAGACCAAGCTTTCGGAAGGCCAGATTGAACTGGACCTGCCCGGTTACCACCAGTACTGGAACTATGCCAGAAAGAAAGGCTACTCAGGCACTGCCATTTTCACCCGCCAGGAGCCCCTGGCCGTTACCTGTGGCATAGGCCTGGAGGAGCACGACCAGGAAGGCCGGGTGATCACGGCAGAATATCCCGGCTACTATGTGGTCACCTGCTATACTCCCAACTCCCAGAACGAGCTGGCCAGACTGGACTACCGCATGACCTGGGAGGACGCCTGGCTGGCCTATCTGAAAGGTCTGGAGAAGAAGAAGCCAGTGGTCTTCTGCGGCGATCTTAACGTGGCCCACAAGGAAATCGACTTAAAGAATCCCAGGACCAACCGGAGAAATGCCGGCTTCACCGACGAGGAACGGGACAAATTCACCAGGCTTCTGGAGGCCGGCTTTGTGGATACGTTCCGCTACTTCTACCCGGACCAGGAAGACATCTATTCCTGGTGGTCCTACCGGTTCCGGGCCAGAGAGAAAAATGCCGGGTGGCGGATCGACTATTTCTGCGTCTCCGAAGCCTTGAAAGACCGGCTGAAAGGGGCGGCAATCCACACCGGAATCATGGGATCAGACCACTGTCCGGTGGAACTTGTGCTGGAGTGAGCAGAGCCGCAGCCGATGCGGATATCAGCAGCTGAATTCACCGTTATTTCCCCAATACAGTGCACAAACTGGTGCAGCGATGTACCAGACCGCAGGAAGGAACAGAAAACAACATATGAGAAAGGCAGGTACGAGGATGTGGCAGTATAAGACAGACAGCAGTGACAGAAGCGCTTTTCCAATGGGGCTTACCCGCATAGAAGGAGGAATCCATATCTCTGTGGCAGCCGCCGCCGATACGTGTGAGCTGCTTCTGTTCCCACCCCAGTCCCGCCTGGACCAGGCTATCCGCATTCCCTTCCCCCCTTCGGGCCGGACCGGGGATGTATGGGAAATGGACCTGGCCGGGGAGAACCTGGACACATACACCTACGCCTTTGCGGCGGACGGATATATCTTTGCGGACCCCTTCGGGCCCCAGTTTGCCGGGCGGGAGGTCTGGGGGGACCCGGCCCAGGTCCACGCCCTGATGACCAGCCCGGTAAGGGAAGAACCCTTTGACTGGGGCGATGACCGGCCCCTGAAGATCCCCTACGAGGAAAGTATTGTCTACCGTATCCATGTCCGCGGATTTACCAGGCACGCCTCATCCAGGGTCCAGGGACCAGGGACATTCCGGGGTGTGGCGGAGATGATTCCCTATCTGAAAGACCTGGGCATTACCACCCTGGAACTGATGCCGGTGTCCGAATTCC
This sequence comes from uncultured Lachnospiraceae bacterium, assembly GCA_910577765.1. Classification (GTDB taxonomy): domain Bacteria; phylum Bacillota; class Clostridia; order Lachnospirales; family Lachnospiraceae; genus Brotaphodocola. The sequence continues at coordinate 1,661 of CAJTOV010000185.1, read as the reverse complement.
AGGAGGTCATGGTCACAGAAAGGCCGGAAGGGGCTCCCTACGGGGAAGAAGCGCCCTCAGGCAGACTGAATTACTGGGGCTATACCGGCTCCTTTCTCAGGGCGCCCAAAGCCTCCTACGCAGGTCCCGGCACCAGCCCGGGGCTGGAGTTTAAGAAGCTGGTCCGTGCCCTCCACCAGGCGGGAATCGAGGTGGTGGTGGAGCTGTATCTGGACGGCAGGGATACCTGGCCGGATGTGCTGGATACGGCCCGCCACTGGGTCCGGCAGTACCATGTGGACGGCATCCATTTTACCGGACAGCCGGTGCCAGGATGGCTTCTGGCCGGAGACCCCTATCTGGCAGATACCAAGCTGTGGGCCGCCTACTGGGAGGAAGTGCCCGGTCCCGCTGCCCGGTCCGGCGGACGTCCCCGGTGGGCCCCGGCTGTCCCGCCCCAGAGCAGTCCGCCGTCCGGCTCCGCTGCCGGCCTCCAGGGCAGCCCGCAGTCCTGTCCCGCCATCCGTCCCCAGAGCAGTCCGCCGTCCGGCTCCGCCGTCTGCCCCCAGGACAGCCCGCAGACCGGCTCCCCCCGCCCTGCCAGGCTTTTAGCCGACTACAATGACGGGTTTCTCATCAGCATCCGCCGGGCGGTCAAAGGCGACGAAGGCCAGATGCGTCCCCTGGTGGACAGTCTCTGCCGCAATCCCGGGGACCGCGGGGTCATCAACTATCTGGCCACCAACAACGGCTTTACCCTGGCAGATCTGGTGGCCTACGAGCAGAAACACAACGAGGCCAACGGAGAGAACAACCGGGACGGCAGCGACAGCAACTACTCCTGGAACTGCGGCGTGGAAGGCCCTACCCGCAAAAAGAAGATTCTGGACCTGCGCAAACGCCAGGTGCGCAATGCCCTGCTTCTTCTCTTCCTGAGCCAGGGCACCCCCCTTCTTATGGCCGGGGACGAATTCGGTAACTCCCAGAACGGCAACAACAATGCCTACTGCCAGGACAACGACATTTCCTGGCTCAACTGGCGCCAGACAAAGACCGGGCAGAAGCTGCTGGAATTCGTCAAATACGTGATTGCCTTCCGCAAGGCCCACCCGGTGTTCCACATGGCCAGGGCTCCCAGGCTCATGGACTATCTGTCCTGCGGCCACCCGGACGTGTCCTTCCACGGGCTCAATACCTGGTATCCCGAATTCGAGGATTTCCGCCGCCAGATCGGCGTCATGTACTGCGGCGCTTACGGAAAGAAAGCAGACGGCACCCCGGACGACTACTTCTACCTGGCCTGCAATTTCCACTGGGAACCCCACGAGTTCGCCTTACCCAATCTGCCCAAAGGCCTTTCCTGGCACATGGCCTTTGATACCGGCAGCCTGGCTGTCAACGGCTACTACCTGCCTGGGGAGGAACCGGTGCTGGACAACCAGAAGCGTTACATGGTCCCCGCCCGCACGGTCCTGGTACTGATCGGCCGCCGGCCGCAGGAAGAGGCAGACACCCGGTAATTTCCGGCGTCCAAAGGTGCCTTGTGGAGGAAGCCGTCCCATATACGGCGTAATAGTAACTGTGCAGATACCCCTTGGACTGTTACGCGTAATGTAACAGTTCAGACAGGTCTGCGCGTTTACCGCGCTGACCGTAAGAAAACGTAGCGGTCGCGGGCATAC
>CAJTOV010000184.1 GCA_910577765.1 uncultured Lachnospiraceae bacterium | reverse complement strand
TCCCCTGTCTCCCCCGCCGATCCACACGTTGCACACCGGAAAATCCAGACCGGCTTCACAGCCCCTGACGAATTCCTCCATGGCATCTCCATGGTAGGTATGGACACAGATGTGCATTTTGCTCCGGACCTGGCCCATGAGCCTGATCCATTCTTCTGCCCCGGTCCGCATCTTCATGGGGACAATCACTGCCCCCAGCTTCAGGCAGGCCACCACCACGGTCACAAACTCTGCCCTGGGGGTGCACTGAAGGGAGACCCGGTCCCCGGTTCCGATTCCCCGGGCGCCCATCCATCCGGCAAGCACTTCTGCCTGCCGGTCCAGGGCGCCGTAAGTAAGCCGCCTTCCCAGACTGTCGGTGACATATTCCCGGCCGGACCACTTCTTCACCGCATCCTTCCAGCAGTCCAGCAGGGTCCGGTCAGACCACAGGCCTGACCGTCTGTAAGATTCCTGGCGCTCTTTGTTTACACGGGTTGTCATAGTTATTTGTATTCTTTCTCCAGACATTTGGCAATGGTCTGACGCTGGATCTGGTTGGTTCCCTCAAAGATCTGGAATACCTTGGAATCCCGCATCAGCTTCTCCACCGGATACTCCCGGCTGTAGCCGTATCCGCCGAAGATCTGTACCGCATCCGAGGTAACCTCCTGCATACAGTCGGTGACAAAGGTCTTGCAGATGGACCCTTCCTTGCGGACCAGGCTGCCGTGGTCCATAAGCTTCATGGTATTGTTCACCAGGCACCGGCTGGCCTCCACCTTGATGGCCATGTCTGCCAGAATCCCCTGGACCATCTCAAATTTGATAATGGGTTTTCCGAACTGCTCCCGGACCTTGGCGTAGGCCACTGCCTCGTCCAGGGCCCGCTGCATGATGCCTACTCCCAGGGTGGAGATAAACGCACGGGACAGGTTTAAAGAATTCAGGGCAATCTTTAAGCCTTTGCCCTTTTCCCCGATAATGTTGGCTGCGGGAACCCGCACATTGTCAAAGATCAGCTCCGTGGTGTTGGAAAGGCGGAAGCCCATCTTGTCCTCATGGGCGCCGATGGTAAAGCCCGGAGTTCCCCGGTCCACCATAAATGCGGTAACCCCTTCCTCAGTCTTAAAGAACACCACATAGAGGGATGCACAGGCGCCGTTGGTGGCAAAGACCTTTACCCCGTTGAGAATATAGTCGTCCCCGTCGGCAACGGCCGTGGCCCGCAAAGCCCCTGCATCCGACCCTGCCCCAGGCTCGGTAATGGCAAAGCAGGCGAATTTGCCCTGGTTGATGGTATCTGCAAAATACCGGGCCTGCTCCGGGGTTCCGGCCAGAATCACGTTGCGCAGGGCCACGAAGGTGGTCACCAGGGTGTCCGCGTAACCGGCATCCACCTTGGCGATCTCCTCGAAGATCATGGCTGTGGTCTCATAGTCCATGCCGGCTCCGCCGTACTCCTCCGGGATCTCCAGCATATGCAGGCCCATGTCAAAGGCCGGCTTAAACAGCTCATCCGGGCACTCGCCTTTCCTGTCGCACTCTGCCACGTAAGGCTTTACTTCTTTTTCAATCATATCGTGGACCATCTTGATCAGGGAAAGCTGGTCTTCCGTATAAATTAAGCTCATATCTCATCTCTCCTTATTGAATTTTCAGACAGGCTCCAGCCGGCCGGGCTGCCTTCCGGGGCAGCCGGCGCGGCGGATCCATGACAATTACCTTGCCTTTTTGATCTCCTCGACCAGTACCGGAATCACCTCAAAGAGATTGCCTACCACCCCGTAATCCGCCACGTCAAAAATAGGGGCATTGGGGTCTTTGTTGATGGCTACGATCACATCCGACCCGCTCATACCTGCAATATGCTGGATGGCGCCGGATATGCCGCAGGCAATGTACACCTTGGGCGCTACGGTCTTTCCGGTCTGGCCCACCTGGTGGGCATGGGGAATCCAGCCTGCATCCACGGCAGCCCTGGAAGCGCCTACGGTTCCTCCCAGCGCCTCTGCCAGGGCCCGGATGGGGGCAAAGCCCTCAGGACCGCCTACGCCGCGGCCGCCGGAGACGATGATCTGGGCTCCTTCCAGATCCACCTGATTGCCTGCCATCTCCCGGATCACCTCAAGAACCTGGGTACGGATCTGGTCCTGGGACACGTGGATCTCCTCCCGGATAATCTCTGCCCCAGGCTGGGTCTCAGGACTCTTCTTAAATACGCCCGGGCGCACGGTGCCGATCTGGGGCCGGTTGTCCGGGCAGAGGATGGTGGCCATCAGATTGCCGCCAAAGGCCGGACGGGTCCATGCCACATTGCCGCTTTCCCCGTCAATATCCAGGGCCGTACAGTCTGCCGTCAGCCCAGTATGAAGGCGGCTGGAAACTCTGGGGCCCAAGTCACGCCCGTTGCCTGTGGCGCCGATCAACAGGCTGGTAGGGCCGTATTTTTCCACCAGGGCTACCATGGCAATGGTATATGCATCGGTGGTATAGTGGGCGTACTCTTCCCCTTCCACCACATAGATTTTGTCTGCACCGTGGGCATTGGCCTCCTGGACGGCCTTTTCCACGTGATTGCCGATGACCACGGCTGCCAGCTGTTCGCCCTGCTTCCCGGCCAGCATCTTGCCTGGGGTAAGCAGCTCAATGCCTACATTTTTTGCGCCGCCGTCCTGGCTGGTTTCCACAAATACCCAAAGATCCTTTGTCTTCACATTCATTTCCTACACTCCCTCCTTATATCACGCCTGCACCGTTTAATGCCGCAAACAGCTTCTTTGCAGAGTCAGCACTGGTATCTCCCTGGATCATCTGTCCGCCTGTCTTCTTCTGGGGAACGAAGGTTCCTTTTACTTTGGTGGGAGAGCCTTTCAGACCTGCCCGGGTCAGGTCAATGGACGGAAGATCCGCGGCTGTCAGTGTGGGAATGTCCGCATGATTTGCCGCCAGCCTCCGTTTGATTGTGGAATATCTGGGCTCCCAGGCAGGCTTGGTGAAGGTCACCAGGCAGGGCATCTGGGCCGCCAGGATCTCGAAACCGTCTTCCACTTCCTTCTTCACCTGTACCTGGCTGCCGTTTACCTGGGCCTCCAGGCCATAGGTCACCTGGGGCAGGTCCAGATGTTCGGCAATCTCTGGTCCTACCTGGGCGGTATCCCCGTCAATGGCCTGCTTGCCGCAGAAAATCAGATCAAATTTGCCTTCCAGCGCTTCCACCTTTTTGATGGTCTCACTGATGATATAGCTGGTGGCCAGGGTATCGGAGCCGCCGAAGGCCCGGTCGCTGACCAGATAAGCCTTGTCCGCCGCAATGGCCAGACAGTCCCTTAAAGCGGCTTTTGCCTGGTCCGGTCCCATGCTCAGCACCACGATCTTTGTATCCGGGTGCCGGTCTTTGATTCTGGCTGCTGCCTCCACTGCGTATCCGTCAAAGGGATTCACAATGGACGGCACGCCTTTGCGGATCAGGGTGTTGGTTACCGGATCGATCTTGATCTCCGTCGTATCCGGAACCTGTTTTACACAAACAAGAATATTCATGGTAATTCCTCCTTTTTTAGTTTCGCTTTACAAATATCCCCGTGTCTCCAGTACCGTGAGAATGTTGCGCCCCTCCTCGGTTCCCTCGATGATCCGTCTGGCCCGCAGACTGTCACCGATATTGAGAATCTCCACATCACTGTCCCCAAATGCCTCCAGCACCTGGTCGTAAATGGGACAGTGGGCCTTCATTCCCAGACACACAAAGCCGTAATCAAAGGCCAGTTCCTCTTCCCTGCCGTCCGGCATCCGCACCAGGAACGCCTGTTCTTTCACCTCCAGCAGGGTGGTGTCCGTGTACTGCTTTACCTGGTGCTTCTCCATAAGGCTGGTGAATTCGGCCCTGGATACCGGGTCAATGCCGTTGCCGATGCTGCCCATCTTCTCCACAATGCTGGTCCGGGCTCCCCGGGGCGCGGCAAACTCCACCACATCCAGCCCCACGGCTCCGCCGCCGATGACCACCACCTGCTTCCCGCTCATATCCTCCGGGAAATCCTCCACATGGGCAATCATGTCCAGAATGGAGAACACATGGCCCCCTTTCTTTCCGATATGCTCATGAAGCCCTTTGATGGGCGGCAGCAGGGGATCGGAACCGGTGGCATTGACGATCACATCCGGGTTCATCCCCCGGACCAGCTCTATGGTGGCCTCCGTTCCCCGGAAGATAAACAGGTTGCCCAGCTTTTCTGCCCGGTGAACCAGATAATTGGGAAAGTCCGCCAGCCGCTTCTTATCGGGAATCCGGGAAATCACAGCCGCCAGACCTCCCAGCTCCTGACGCTTCTCAATCAGGAAGGTGGTACATCCCACCTCCGCTGCGGTGCAGGCTGCCTCCAGCCCTGCCGTGCCGCCGCCGATGACCACCACGTTGCAGGGCTTTGCGATCCGGCGCCGTTTATAATCCCCGCCTTTGTTCACTGCCGGATTCACGGTGCAGCGGATGGGACGATTGATGCCGATCCGGTGGCCGGCGCATCCGATGTTGCAGGAAATGCATTTCCGGATGTCTGCCTCTTCCCCGTATCTGGCCTTGTTGCCCCATTCCGGGTCCGCAATCAGGCCCCGGCCGATGCCGATTAAATCCGCGTCTCCCTTGTCCAGAATCTCATCGGCAATCCTGGGGCTGCGGATATTGCCCATGGTAATGCAGACCTTTCCGAACCGCTCCTTCACGGCCCTGGCCAGATAGGAACGCCAGCCGTCGGGAAGATAGCAGGCATCAATCTGGTACTGGATGGAGCCGTTGAGGCCTGCGGACACATCGAAAATATCCACCTCCTCCTGGAGATATTCCAGGTATTGCAGACAGTCCTCCAGGCTGTTGCCTCCTTCCAGAAACTCATCGGCACTGATCCGCAGGATAATGGGGAAAAATGCCCCCACCTGGCGTCTCACCTCTTCCAAAACCAGCTTTGCAAACCGGGCACGGTTCTGGGGGCTTCCGCCGAATTCATCGGTCCGGTCATTGGTCAGAGGGGAAAGGAACTGACTGATCAGATAGGAATGGCCTGCGTGGATTTCCACGGCGTCAAACCCGGCGATCTGTACCCGTCTGGCCGCTTCCCCGTATTTTTTCACTATGTGGAGAATCTCCTCCTTTGTCAGGGGTCTGGGAATCTCTCCCCCTGTCTTGGAAGGAATACCGGACGCGGACACAGGCTGGGAACCGATCCGGGAGGAAATGGCCGATGCCCCGGCATGGTTGATCTGAAGGGCGATCCGTGTCCCATGTTTATGTACGGTCTCACACAGCATAAACAGCCTGGGAATGTAGCTGTCCTGGTCAATGCGGATCTGGGTGGTTCCGTTGGAGCCCTGGGGCGAGTCCACGCTGGCATTTTCCACAATGATCAGCCCGGTTCCCCCTTCGGCCCGCTGTGCATAATAATTGATATGGAGAAAACTCATCTCCCCGTTCTGTTCCCCAAAGTTGGTTCCCATGGGCATCATGACGATCCGGTTCTTCAGACGCATGTTTTTCACTGCCAATGGTTCAAACAGATGTTTGTACTGGTTTTTCATACTGATTTCTCCTGCTCCTTCTGATACTCCTCTACCGGCATATCCAGTCCTGTATAGAGCTTGAAAGCAATGGCCCCCTGCCACAGAAGCATTCCCTTGCCGCCGATGACCTGGCAGCCGGCTTCCCTGGCCTGGCGCATCAGTTTCGTCTCCAGGGGATTGTACACCGTGTCCGCCACCACCAGTCCCGGCCGGAACATGGTCACATCCCCAATCAGGGTAGCATCCTCCCTGGGCTTCATCCCTACGCTGGTGGCATTGACCAGAATGTCCCCGGAAGCGATCTCATCCCTTAAGGCCTTCTGGTCCTCCAGGCAGATCACCTTCACCTGACAGCCTGGCACTTCCACGGCAAGGGTTTCTGCCGTAGTCCTGGCACGGTCCAGGAAGGGATCGTTGGCATTGAACACGGAGATGGCCCTGGCTCCCTGAAGGGCGCATTCCACTGCTATGGCCGTGGCCGCGCCGCCGGCTCCCAGAAGCACGATCTTTTTGTCTTTTACGTCCACCCCGTGCTCCCGCAGGTTCCGCACAAAGCCGCCGCCGTCGGTCATATGGCCTACCAGCCTGCCCTGGTCATTGACCACGGTGTTGACGGCGCCGATGATCCTGGCTGCCGGCGACAGCTCATCCACCAGACCGGCAACCACATTCTTGCAGGGCATGGTCACATTAAAGCCCCGGACATTAAGAAGGCGCATGGCCTGCACCGCTGCCTCTGCCTCTTCCTCCCGGATGTCAAAAGCCATGTACGCATAATCCAGCCCGTGATGCCGGAAACTGAAATTGTACATGGCCGGGGACCCGGAATGCCCTACCGGACTTCCGATGAGACACAGAAGTCCTGTTGATCCTTTGATTCTCTGTTCCATGAGATATCCTCCTCATCTGGGAAATCGTACACCTGATACCATTATGCAAATACGTGGAATTTACGTAACAGTTTAGACGGGCAGCAAATCTTGTGAGAAAGTGTGTTGCAAACTCGCTTTTGTTGCCCA
>CAJTOV010000183.1 GCA_910577765.1 uncultured Lachnospiraceae bacterium | reverse complement strand
CTGACACGAATATCAAGCACTATTTACTTCGGGATTAATGCAACGATGTACTAGTGCTCCATCCGGTCAGTAATCAGACTGCCAGTGCCGAATATTTTGTCAGCCTGCAAGGCGGAGGAAGGAGGCGATGCGGTGGCATCGTTGACTGACGACAACGCAGCAGATGGCAAAATAGGCGGTGCTGGAAGTTTGATTATAGGCCGGATGGAGCACTGGGGTCAAAGGGATCAAAGGGCGGGCATTTACCTATCAGGATATCAAAAAAGTCTATGTAATCGTCCTCTTTGAAAAGAGCCCGGGCATCTTTCACAAAAACCATTACGCTTATCTCCACCACGGCAGAACCCTATTTGATATGGGGCTGGACATGGATCTTTTGCAGGAGTATTATCTCATAGCCCTTGACGTTTTCCGAAACTTCCCGTATCCTAAAGATAAGAACGAACAGACGGCATGGCTGTCCTTATTGGTCACAGAGGATTTAAAGGAGGCGGAGGCGCTGATCAACCGTTATCCCTGGCTCCGGGAAATCTATGAAGAGATCGCCATGCTGCGTCAAAAGCCGGAGGAGGTGCTGGGAATGTTTTCAGAGGCATTAAGGATTCTGGATCAGAACACCGTGAAATATATGATTGAGGAATTGCAGAAACAGCTGGAAGATGAGAAGGCAGAGAAAGAAGCCACAATAAAAGAGAAGGAGGCTGCAATAAAGGCGAAGGATGCAGAGAAAGCAGCCGCAATAAAAGCCAAAGATGCAGAAATTGCAGAATTGAAAAAGCGGCTGGAAGCAGCCTTTCCAGGGTAACCTTCCGGATGGGGCTGAAGGGGTGCCAGCGGCAAGTTTTCTGTACCCTGATTTTAGATCGTCTGCGGTGCTGGCCAATTGACGTGACATCCATCAGTTGACACCCTCCCCAATTTCTGCTAAAATAAATGCAATTTAAGTAAGACAGATGGTCGCTGCCGCAGCGCCGAAAGGCGGCGGGGGAGGAAAGTCCGGGCTTCACAGGGCGGGATGCCAGATAACGTCTGGCGGAGGCGACTCCAGGGACAGTGCAACAGAGATATACCGCCGGCGTCAGCCGGTAAGGGTGGAAAGGCAGTGTAAGAGACTACCGGCTGTCTGGTAACAGACAGCGCCATGTAAACCCCATCCGAAGCAAGACCGAACAGGAGGCATAAGGCGGCCCGTCTGCCTCCGGGTAGGTCGCTTGACCCAGGTGGTGACACCTGGGCTAGACAGATGACCATCCACGACATAACCCGGCTTACCGTTTTGCTTAAAGGAACGAGGGCTCTCCGTGTATTGCGGAGAGCCTTTGCTGTCACTTCTGTCCCCTTGTCCACTGAGGGTATCTTAGGAAAGGGTATAAGCGATTGAATAGAAACAGATGGCTGCCACCAGTCCAGGCTCTGGTTCCGGCTGTAGCGTCTCTGGCCATGGTCCTGGCCGTGGCATCCGGCTTTTCCTCTTATGGAATGGAAGGCCCCGGGGACCAGGATGTCCGGTGGGTATACAGCCAGAAGGATTATCACTGGTATTTTTATGAGACAGAGGAAACGCCCCATACCGGATGGCTCCAGCACCACGGGGAGTGGTACTGGTTCGATGACGCGGGACGGATGGCAGAGGGCGGGTTCCGGGATGCAGGCGGAGGCCGGTATTATTTTTTCATCAACGGCCATATGGCCTGGAACCAGTTTGTAGGCATGAAATACTACGGTCAGGACGGGCAGAATGATCCGGCCCATGATGTGCGGCTGTTTGGCAGGGAAACCGCCACCAGTGAGCAGAAGGACCTGTTTTCCGATTATCTGTACCAGGTGCCAAGAAGCTGGATTGCCCGGTTCATGGAGGAAGAATGGCAGATGATGTTCTACACCTCCAAAAAATATTTTTCCGCGCCGGACACGGACCGGGGGATCTACTATGTGAACCACAGTGTGGATACCCATTACCGGAAGCTGAAATTCACCCATGTGGACGCGGTGCTTCAGGGCTTCGGGGAGTATGTGTGGTATTCGGCAGGACTTTCCAGGAAAAACCATGTGCTTATGGAGCAGCTTTGGAAGGATGAGCCCGGACTGGCCGGAATTCTGGAGATTCCGGATTACTATGCCAGCGATGCAAAATTCTATTTTGGAAAGCTTTTTGCCGCCTGGCTGGACGGGGAAAAGCGGGAGAAGATCTGGATGGCGGCACCGGAGACGGGACGGATTCTGGATGAGATTCTTCATATGCATGACGAACCGGAGCTTAGGGAATGGCACAGGCAGCGGCTGGAGGCAGAGATGGAAGCGGCACGGCTGCGCCGGGAGCAGCGGACCGCCGAGGAAGGCTATGGGCCGGGAGTGCCAAGGGAAACTGCCGGCAGCGAGGAGGAAACGGCGGACATGCCGTAACAGTCCTTCCGGCCTATAAAACAAATCGTATAAGGGATATACGGAAATATATATTTTACTTATATCCCCCGGCTGTTTATAATGAAAACAGTTCCTGTTTACGGCGGGTATCCGCCTGTCCGGCCAAACCGGACAGGAAGTAAGGGTGTCTGCCGGATATGGAAAACTTACATAAGGACGGGGGAAACTATGGTAAAATTAACGGACAAAGGAATATTTCTTACAAAGCAGGGGGAAGTGCTGGACCCGGAGAGCCTGGCAGGACCGGCCCAGGCAGCGGCTGTGGGAAGAACAAAAACCATGGCATATAAGATTCTGAAAGCCCACAATCAGGGCGGCGATATGGAGCATCTGAAGCTGACCTTCGATTCCCTGGTGTCCCCGGACAATAATTACGTGAACATTCTCCAGACTGCCCGGGCCAGCGGCATCCGGCAGTTCCCGGTGCCCTATGTGCTGTCCAACTGCCACCACACCCTCTGTGCGGTGGGAGGCACCATCAATGAGGATGACCATGTGTTTGGGCTGGGAAACGTGAAAAAGTACGGCGGTATCTTCGTGCCTCCCTATAAGGCTGTGCTCCACCAGTATATGCGGGAGATGATGGCCGGATGCGGAAAGATGATTCTGGGTTCGGACAGCCATACCCGGTACGGCGCCCTGGGCACGTTGGGAATCGGGGAAGGCGGCGGCGAGGTGGCCAAGCAGCTTCTTTCCCGGACCTATGACCTGGCATATCCGCCGGTAATCGGAGTGAAGCTTACCGGAACGCCCCGGCCGGGGGTGGGGCCCCAGGATGTGGCACTGGCCCTGGTGGCCGCCACCTTCCAGAATCATTTCTGCAAAAATAAGATTCTGGAGTTTGTGGGAGACGGCATCTCCGGCCTTACCATGGAGTACCGCATGGGGATCGATGTGATGACCACGGAGAGCGGGGCTCTCTCCAGTATCTGGTGCACCGACCAGGCCACCCGGGAGTACCTGGAGGACCATGGCCGGGGAGAAGCGTACCGGAAGCTGGAGCCGGAGGACCTGGCCTATTATGACGGTCTGATTGAGATGGATCTGTCCCGGGTGGAGTGTATGATTGCCCTTCCCTTCCATCCCAGCAATGCCATGCCGGTCCGCCGGTTTAAGGAGCAGATGGGAGAGATTCTGTCCCAGGTGGAGGAGCAGGGACGCAGGATCAAGGGAAATGCCGGAGAGCCCTTTTCCCTCATGTCCCATGTACGGGACGGGGAGTTCTATGTGGACCAGGCACTGGTCAGCGGGTGCAGCGGAGGACTGTTTGAAAATGTGGTGGCAGCGGCGGATATCCTGAAAGGATACACGATTCCCGGAAACAGCCTGGGCCTTGGCATCAATCCGGCCAGCCTGCCGGTCATGGAGGACCTTATGACCCAGGGGATTGCCGGGGAACTGGCAGTCTGCGGGGTAACCCTGCGTCCGGCCATCTGCGGTCCCTGCTTCGGGGTCACGGACGTGCCGGCCAACAACCAGGTCAGCATCCGCCATGTAACCCGCAATTATCCCAACCGGGAAGGGTCAAAGCCGGGACAGGGCCAGATGGCGGCGGTTTTCCTGATGGATGCCCGTTCCATTGCGGCTACGGTGAGAAACGGTGGCAGGCTTACGGCGGCTACGGAGCTGGAGGTGTCTTACCGCAGCTGTAAGCATCATTTTAACCGGGAGATCTACCGGGGCCAGGTCTTTGATAACTTTGGGAAAGGGAACCCCCAGGAGGAACTGGTCATGGGACCCAATATCGCAGACTGGCCGGAGATGTATCCCTTAAGCCGCCATCTTCTGATGCGTGTGGCAGGGGCTTATGAGGGGTCCGTGACCACCGACGAGCTGATTCCCTCCGGGGAGGCTTCCTCCTTCCGGTCCAACCCGGAGAAAATTTCCGGGTATATGCTGGTCAGCCGGGACCCGGCCTATGTGGAACGGGCCAGAACGGTCCGCAGCCTGGAACGGCAGCGGCGGGACCAGGGGCTTACCGGGGATGACCAGGTAAACCGGATTCTGCAGCATGTGGCAGAGCAGGAGGAATGTCAGGTCAGTGACATCTGTTTCGGAAGCCTGCTGGCAGGAGAGCAGGTGGGGGACGGTTCCTCCAGGGAACAGGCAGCCAGCTGCCAGAAGGTGCTGGGAGGCTTTGCCAACCTGGCCAATGAGTATTCCACCAAGCGGTACCGGTCCAACTTAATCAACTGGGGCCTGCTGCCTCTGCGGACAAAAGAGCCTGTCCGGCTGAAAGCCGGTGACTATGTGCTGGTGCCCAATGTGCGGGACGTGGTGGCAGAGGGCCGGGAGCGGGTGGAGGTGCTGGTGCTGGAGAACCCGGCAGGACCAGAGGTTCCCGGGAACCAGGGGGCTCCGGCGGAGACAGAGACCCCCGGGAACCAGGGGGCTCCGGCAGGGTCAGAGGCCCCCGGGAACCGGAAGGACCCGGCGCAGCCCCAAAGCCTGGACTGGAAGGTCCTTACCTGCACCCTGGACCGGCTGACAGAGGATGAGCGGCAGATTCTGCTGGACGGGTGTCTCATTAATTTCTATAAAAAATAGTACAGAACAGGCAGCCGCTTATAGGAAGGGACCAAAGCGGCTGCCGTAAAGAGAGGACACAGATGGAAGACAGAGGGGGAAAGGGCAGGCTGGCTACGATCTTTGTTACCATGTTCCGCATCGGATGCTTCACCTATGGAGGCGGCTGGAGTATCTTTGCCCAGCTGGAGGAAGAGTTCGGGGAGAAGCGGGGCTGGCTGTCCAAAGAGGAATTTCTGGATATTATGTCCCTGGCCCGGTCATTTCCGGGGATCATGGTCATCAATATGTCGGTGATGTTCGGCTACAAGGTCTGCGGGGTGCCGGGGGCCATGGCGGCGGCCTTCGGGCTGTCTGCGCCGGCATTTATCGTCATCAGTATCGTAACCTTCTGTTATGAGGCGCTGATGCGCAATGCCCTGGTAGCCAGGGCCATGATCGGGGTCCGGTGCAGCATTGTGCCCATTGTAATCGTGGCAGCGGCGCGGATGAAGAAGACGGTCCTGGGCGGCTGGGTCACCTGGGTGCTGGCGGCGGCTTCCTTCCTGCTGTGTCTCTGTTCCGGGCTGAACAAGCTGGTGATGATTCTTGCCGCCGGACTTTTTGGCATGGCAATCTGGAGACCGGTCAAGGAACCGGAACAGGGGGAGGAACCATGATATTTCTCAGACTGTATCTGTCCTTTTTGAAAATCGGATTCTCCAGCTTTGGGGGCATGACCATGATTCCCATTATCAACGACGAGGTGCTGCGCTACGGCTGGATGACCTCGGCCCAGGTCATGGATATTGTGGCCATTGCGGAGATGACCCCCGGGTCCCTGGGAATCAACTGCGCCACCTTTGCGGGAATGCAGATTGCGGGACTTTTGGGAGCGCTGTGTGCCACCCTGGGAGTCATGACGCCTTCCCTGACCCTGTGTCTGGCAGCGGCGGTATGTATCGAGCGGCTGAAAGGCAACCGCTGGCTGGAAGCGGCCCTGAAGGCGGTCCGGCCGGTAAGCTTCGGCATGCTTCTGTCTGTGGTCATCACCATGAGCGCGGTCTTTGTGGACCAGTCCCACATTATGTGGAACCGGGTGCTGATCTCGGCCATGGTGCTGGCTGCCATGAAGAAATGGTCGCTTTCGGCTCCCAAAGCCATTGTACTGGCTGTGGTGCTGGGGCTGGTAATGGGGGTGTAGGGGCAGCAAAAATCCCCGGAGAAGCCGGTTCCTTCTGGCTTTTCCGGGGATTTCCCACAGGCGGTATATCAGGCATGGCCTCAGGGACGGCCGGTCCGGGGCAGTCACATGCCTTTTTGGATGCTTTCCGGGACCATCCGGTCCGTCCGGCACCTGTCTTACCGGCAGTGCCGTCCGTGGTGGGACCTGCCGCCGTGGTGACCGGTTCTGGCGGGACGGCAGCCGGCGGTGTCGCTGGCATAGCCGGTTCCGCAGCTTCCTGCCATATGTCTGCCTACATGGCAGTTGTCACAGATTCCGTCATCATCCGCGTCCAGGTATCCGCTGCATGTGGTATCCACCCCATGGCGGTCAAAGCCGCAGCCGTCGCAGAGTCCGTTCCCGTCCGCATCCGCATACTGGCAGGCGGTATCGCAGTAATCGCAGATCCCGTCTCCGTCCGCATCGGTAAAATGCCGGTCGCAGACCGGTGCGGCAAAGGCCACTGCGCTGCTCATGGTAAGCGCCAGGGCCACACCAAGAATACTGGTTATGATTTTCCTCATAGCTTTCTGTTTCACTCCTTATGGTTTCAAAATGAAAAATACACTTGTAACTGATAGGTCTATTATAACTCTTTTCTCCACAAGTTTCAATACAGAGAAAAAATACTTAAGCCCCCCGGTCATTCGTTACTATTCACGGGGGCATCTTCTTGTCCGGCTATGCCGGACAAGAAGCATCGGGCGTCCGCCCGA
>CAJTOV010000182.1 GCA_910577765.1 uncultured Lachnospiraceae bacterium | reverse complement strand
CACACATTCTATGAAGCGGGTATCTTCTGCCCTCAGCCTTCCCATTGCCTGGACTGCCAGGATTTCACTTTTAAATGGTTCATCAAGTATAATACCAACTTTCAGTCCATATATATCTATAGCAGCCCCACATGATTTTGTAGTGGACAGTATGATCTTTTTGTCAAGCTGCTCTCTCTTTTCTTCGGGGGGAGTTATGGATGTGAATACTCCCACTTTGGTTCTCAGCTCAGGGTAATTTTCTGTGATCCAGTCCTTTACAAAGGTTATGGCACTGTTGGTACCTATATAGATCAGGGTTTTACCACTGATATACATGATCTTGTTAATAAGGTAATGCATGAGAAGCTGGAAGTTTTCCTTCTTCAGTACGTAACTGGTATAGCGGTTTCTGTCCAATCCGTACTGGTTTTTACATGCACCGGATTCTTTTCCTCATTTTCTTATTTGTATGTTACCGGTATATATTTTTTAAATCCGGGGCATTTTATCTGTCTGCACACATCATCCATTTATTTCCTGAAGTACCGTCCGGATACCGTTAAAACGCCCTGGAATATCCTTCAGCGGAATGCGCATTTTATACCCCATTGGTCCGTAAACCGACTCATAATTTTCCATGAAAGACACCAGAATCTCCCTTACCGTCTCTGGCGGCAGCCCGTCCACCAGGTTCAGCATTGCCGCTGTCGTTACCTCATACACCGCAGAAAACGCTTCCGTCATCCAGGGACTGTCTTCCCCGTATACATCCAGCATTACCCCGGTAAAAAGTACTGTTTTATCCGGAAACAGTGCCCGGTAAATTCCGGATACCGTTTTTTCTGCCTCCCCGTGCTGTTCCATGGTGCAGTCTGTGGAATCCATGTGGCACATACGGTCCAGGGATGTGCAGATAATAAAATTCACCCGCCTGATATTGGTAAACCGGTTGTCCGAGGAAGCCCCGGCCAGGGCCATGAAAGTTGCCAGGTTTCCCTCCAGTTCGAGATTTGACAGGGCGCCAAATTCCTTCCAGTTTGCCATCCGGGAAAGTCTCTCAAGCTGGAAGGCAGTCTCCCCGTCCGGCTCCCCCGTCTGCCCGGTGAGATAATCATACGCCAGTTTATTAATGGAAACTCTCGCTCTCTCTGCAATTTTCCTTTCCCCGATTACCTGGTACAGACAGTCCAGGAATCTGGGGGAATAGAGAATCCCCAGATATTCCGGATCGGCAGTGTGGTAGGCGCCGTCCAGGATATCACCGAAGGAATTTTCTGTAAATTCCTTTAATTCTTCATCTGTGCAGGATCTTAACCTGAATTTTTCAAACAGGTCCGCCCCTGCGTATTCCACTGCCAGAATGTCACACAGTTTCCCCATGGCCCCGTCCTCCTGCGGGTCCGTTTCCCGGACCTGGCGGGCCTCCTCTTCATAGTGCCGGTCATCCAGCCAATCTGCAAGTTTTCCGTTACTGAAATATTCATACACTTTTTGTAAATGAAAATTGTCCCGCAGTTCCTCAATGGTATATACCCGCTGGTCATTTCTCAGGACCAGGGGAAATTTAATCTTCTTTGCCATGTGTATCTCCTCCATCCGTATTTCTTCCCTGCTGAAATCTGTAATCCGTCTTTCCCCGGGCAGTACCTGCCAGGCAGGCACCGGTATTCTGTATATTCACCTGTTTTACCATCCAAAAAATCCTGCCACACTCCTGATTCCACTGGATATGCCGCTGGCCACTGCCCTTCCCACAGATTTCGCACCTTCCCAGAGTCCCCTGGCAGCGCTCACCGCTGCCGATCCGATCTTTTTCGCCCCGCTGTATGCGGCCTCCCCGATGCCGGAGCCTGCCATATAACCGGCCATGCCGCCAAGCAGTCCCCCCAGAATGGGGCCTGCCACCGGAATCCAGGAAAGTGCAGCAGCACCTATTCCAAGGCCTATTGCACCTGCTCCCAGGCCGCAGACCATGGCAGTGCTTGTCCGTCCCATCTGGTCCAGGGCCTCTGTCACTGTCAGTTCCCCTGCCGCAGTCCTGGCAAGGATTTTGGCATTCTCAATCCCGACACAGGCAATACTGGCGATCCAGTGGACATGCATTCCGGGCGGAATCACTGCAATCACCCCTTTTTCCGAGCAGACCTTTAAGGCTCCGGTGGCCGCTGCCTTCACACTGGAATCCGCCCCGGCAGTGAAAGCCGTCTCCATGACCGCATCCGGCTCGGTATCTTCCCCGCTTAACACTTTCGCCGCCAGGGTAAAGCCGGTACTGACCACTGCCGCCTGGATGCCCGCCAGTGCAGCATTTTTCCCGATATGCCCGATCAGGTCCCGGGTCTGGAATACATCATACCCTGTTTTTTCCATGGCCCCGCCTGCCTGCACATGTGTCTGGAGCTCTTTCACCTGGGCCTTGGTAACCGGGATGGAACTTGCCCCCAGCTCTTCCCCGCCAATTACGGAAGTGACCGTCTTTCCGGGAAATGCGGCCTGCACCTCTTCCACCTGGTCTGCCGGTACTACAAACCTCTGGTTGTTATAATTGCCTCTCCGGAACAGACGGATGGTTTCCTGGCCCGTGCTTCCGCATTTGTGCTGGTGCTGCTGGACAATTTTTCCGGTTGTCCTGTCCACAATTACCGTGTCAAAGGAATTGCGCCCGTAGGTTTCCCCGGGGCCCGGCACCTGCACCCTGGCCTCATAGTTTAATTTTTTCAGTGCGGCACTGGCATTAAAGGTATTGACGTGGTGCTGTTCTGCGATAAATCCGTCCAGGTTCATGCACTGGCTGGTTTCCCCGGCCTGTGTGGTGACCGTCCGCATCATCTGGGCATTGGCGTCTGCCAGTGCAGTGTCAATCCGGGCCAGGTAATTCCCGAACTCATTTATGGAAAGCCCTTTCGCGGCTTCCGTCAGCTTCCTTTCCAGCCATTTTTCCGAGGATATCCCCTGTCTGGCTGCCTCCCTGGCCGATTCCAGGTTCCGGTCATATTCCCTGATACCGGACAGGGTCTCCCCTGCCAGTCTGGCGGTCTGTTCCTCTTCCCATTCCGGAAGCTCCCGCCGGTAGCATTCTTCCAGCCATTCCAGATCGCTGCATTCCGGGTCTTTCTCATGGTATGCTTTCATGAACCGTTTCAGGACTTTATACAGTTCCCCGGCTTCCTTTTCGGTGATTCCGTCCAGCTGTACCTCCCGGTTGAACGGAATGTCCCCTGCTGCTGTGTATTCTCCCGCTTCCCCCATGGCTTCCTCCTATCTCGACGCGTTTTTGAATTTGTTCCTCTCATAGATCTTTTCCATCTGCTCGATGGGCTCTTTCATGATCTCGGACAGGGAGTGGGTCTGGCGGATGGATACCAGCATATCCTCCGTTGTCACCCCTTCCCGTCCGGCGACAAACGCCGATTCAATGCTGTCCCGGACCACGCTCTCAATGTCCGCCCCGCTGTAGCCCCCCGTCTCCTTCACCAGACGGTCCCAGTCAATGGCCCCTGCATCGCCGGGGCGGCGTTTATTCACATGGATTTCAAAGATCCGCCGCCGTTCCGCTGTCCCGGGCAGGCCCACGTAATAAATCTCGTCAAACCGTCCCTTTCTTAAAAACTCCGGCGGAAGGCGGGTGATGTCATTGGCAGTCGCCACCACAAAGACCGGTGCCTTCTTCTCCTGGAGCCAGGTCAGGAAATTGCCGAACAGCCGTGTGGTCACCTCGGCACCGCCGCTGTTTCCGCTGATTCCTGAAAATGCCTTTTCCATTTCATCCACCCACAGCACACAGGGGGAGACGGCCTCTGCCAGGGCCAGGGCCCTCCGCATGTTTTCCTCGCTTTCCCCCACATATTTCCCCAGGAGCCGTCCCATGTCCATCCTTAAAAGGGGGACCTGGAACAGGTCTGCCGCCGCCTTTGCACTCAGGGACTTCCCGCATCCGGGCACACCCGCGATCAGTACTCCCCTGGGGGCATCCACCCCGTACCTTTCTGCCCGGCCCAGGTCCTTCATGACCGCTGCTCTCCGTTTCAGCCATTCCTTCAGGACTTCCAGCCCACCGATATCCTCCAGCCTCTCCTTCAGCGGAACCATCTCCAGGATTCCGGATTTCCGGATTTTCTGCTGCTTCTGTTCGAAAATCAGGGCCATGTCCTTCCTGGTCAGTTCCCCGTCCTCACTGAGGGCCAGGCTTAAAATGCCTGTGATCTCCGAATCTGTCAGCCCCCGGAAACCCACTGCCATCTCATGGAGCAGCTGCTGTGACACTGTGACAGACTGTTCCCGGCAGAATGTCCGGATATTCTCCCGGATATCCTCCTCGGTCAGGTAATCCATCTCCAGGATGGTAACCAGGTTTTCCAGCTCCTTCGGGATTTTCAGGACCGGGGATAGGAGTACAATGCTGCATTCCGTATCCGTACTGATCCGGATGGCCAGCTCCTTCAGGTATGCCACGGCTGCGGCATCCTCCAGCACTGCGGACACATCCCGGATGACAAACAGGGAGCGGTCATATTCTTCAAAGTCCACCAGTTCTGCCAGCTTCGTAAAGCTGCATCCGGAAGGCGGCACCACATATTCCCTTTTTTGCAGGGAATACCTGGAATACCCCCCGGTCAGGCTCCACTGGACCAGGTCTGTCCGTCCGGCATTCCGTGCTGCTTTTTCCAGGATCTCCATTGCCAGCTTTTCCTCAAAGGTATTCAGGTACAGGATGGGAAATCCTGCATCCATGTACTGTGTCAGCTTTTCTGTCAGTTTCTCATATTTCATGCCCTTTTCCTCCGTTCTGGTTTTCTTTTCCGGTTAGCGTCTGTCCCAGCACCTTCCTGCTGATGACCCGCACCTGTTCCCCCTGGCTGCGGAGCCACATGTCAATGCCGTCCCCAAATACCTCTGCACGGATTGTGCAGGTATTCCTCTCCCGGTCCCGGCTGACTACCACGGCTGTGGGAAGCCTGTCCAGCACTGCTTCCGGGGAGGGCCCCCTGTATTCAAACACGATCCTCTGCAGCTTTCCCCCGTACATGAACTGGACCCGTTTGCGGAACTCCCCCTCTTCGAACCGGTTGCGGTAGGGAACGGGGAAATGGCTGTCCAGTATCCGGTAGGAATGTATCCGGTCGATCCGGTAGACCGCCGGGGACGGATACTCCTTTCCTTCCTCCTCCCTCCGTTCTATAAATGCGACCAGGTAAAAGTAATACTCGGAGAACATGATTCCCACCGGCCTTACCAGCCGGTGCACCAGTCCGGTGTCCCCCAGTCTGGCATAATCCATCTCCATATGTCTCTGGCTCCTGACCGCCTTCCCGATCTCCCACAGGTCCGGGATGAATTCCTTATGGTGGTGGGGCTCCGTGTAGTGGAACTGTTCGTTGCCGATCATCTCCTCCACCAGCTTCCGCTCCGGGGGCGGGCAGCAGTTGTAAACCAGCTTCTCCACAAGGGGCTCCAGCTCCTTTCTGGTGAAGGCCCTGCTCTCCAGGAGGATCTTGCATACGGCAAGCAGCTCCCCTCCTGTCATCTTCCGGCTCCCGCAGTCCAGGACATATCCCTGCATCTTCCTGTCATAAAGGACAGAAGGATGCACGCCCTGGTCCGGTGACCCGTTGGCAAAGTACGCCCGCAGGTCATCAATGTCCCGCTGCACGGAACGGGCATTTACCTGGAAAAGTTCAGCAATCTCCTGCTTCCTGACCACCTCCCCGCTGTACAGGCGGTGGTAGATGGTAAGCATCCGTTCTGTTTTGCTCTCTGTGGTGTGTCCTGCCATCTGTATCCCCCTCCTTTTCCGGATTTCTTCTTATAAGACTGCCGGAACATGCTTTCTGTTCCGGTAAAAGGCGCATGTTTTCCTGCGCCGTCCATCCGGGTGCAGGAAACGTTTTCTGTTTTCTATAGTATACTGACATCCATAGACAAGTTCTGTCACTCTGACAAAAAAAACAGTATTTTTACATAATTTTACAATAGATGCTCAAAACAGTCAATATACAGCAAAACAGACACTGTAAGAGCGCATTTTTCTTCTGCTTTATCCTATGATTATAACCAGAGGTGAGGATATGAACACAACATTTATCAGGGAACGCATCACGGAACTGAGACTGAAAAAAGGAGTCTCCGAACACCGCATGAGCATGGACCTGGGCCATGCCCGGAGTTATATCCACAGCATTGTGTCCGGAAGGACCCTTCCATCCATGAATGAATTTCTGGCCATATGTGACTATCTGGAAACCACACCGGAGCAGTTTTTCAATGAGGAATCCTGCGAGGGTGTGCTTCTTACCCGGCTTGGGAAATATGCCAGACAGCTGTCCGAAAAGGACCTGGCCTATGTAACCAGTCTGGCTGAGCGCCTGGCCCGGCAGTAAAAAGGACTGCTGCCAGCAGCCGGAATGTACCGGCAGTCTCCTGGTCCCGGCTGCCGGTGCACGGGAACAGAAGCAGAAGGAATTCCGGGAAATGGCAGGGCCGGAAACCTGTTTTTAGATTTCCGGCTCATCAGTGCCATTTATATATTGTATATGAGAAATTTACCTGAATTTTTTCTCCGGCTCCCATCCTGTAAGCGGTGGGGATGCAAATGTGGATTCTCCCCTGAATCCAGGAGTCCAGTTATTGAAATGCCAGGTAATCCGCCTTGGCATACCCCATGTTTCCATTATAGTTTATTAAATAAAAACCATTTGCTACCGAATCAATATAATCTACGGTCGTTCCTAATGGGATCTGACAAATTTCCCTGGCATTTGATGAAGCACTGGTCCGCAGGGTAATACTCTGTCTGCAATTAACCACTTTGCAGGTTACCCCTGTATATACCTGTGGTTCATACGCATCCAAATAGGCGGACAGAACATATCCACTCTGTCCGTAATAGGATATCCGGCTAAATCCGTTTTCCAGGGAATCGATAAATGTTACAGCAGAACACACCGGAATCT
>CAJTOV010000181.1 GCA_910577765.1 uncultured Lachnospiraceae bacterium | reverse complement strand
CTTCTTGTCCCCGAAGCTTTTCGGGGGCAAGAAGATGCCCCGTCTGAACTGTTACCATTCATGCCGGAAAGCCGGACCAAAAAGGAGGCATTTTATGAGCAGTATCTGCGCAAAGCAGTGGAAGGAAGAACTGCCGGAGTTTCGGGAGAAGACGGCGGCGTTTTATTCCGGTGAGATGAATAAGGGAGCCTACAAGGGCTTTTCCGGATTCTACGGCAGCTATGCCCAGAAGGACGGAAAGGCCAGTATGCTGCGGCTGCGTATGCCCGCAGGCCGGGTGTCAAAGGAGCATCTGGCATTTGTAGCGGAGATGATCCGCAAATATCATCTGACAAAGGTGCATTTTACCACCTGCCAGACCATCCAGCTCCATAATCTGGGGCCGGAGATTGTGGCGGACGTGATGGAGGATGCCCTGGATGCAGGGATCGTGACCATAGGAGGCGGCGGGGATTATCCCAGGAACGTCATGTGTTCCCCCTTGTCCGGCGTGGAGACCGGCGAGTATTTTGACGTGCTGCCCTGGGCCATGGAAGCCGGCAGATACCTGCTCCAGTTCATTAAGGCGGAAAAGATGCCAAGGAAGCTGAAGGTGGGCTTTTCCAATTCTCCCAGGAACTTAACCCATGCCACCTACCGGGATCTGGGCTTTGCCGCCCGGGAGGACGGATGCTTTGACGTGTACAGCGCCGGGGGCCTGGGGAACCATGCCAGGATGGGGGTAAAGATCGCAGAGGCTGTGAAGCCGGAGAAGATTCTTTTCTATATTAAGGCCATGTGGCTTACCTTCCGGGCTTACGGCAATTACGAGAACCGGGGCAAAGCCAGGACCCGCTACATGCAGGAAGCCCTGGGAGGACCGGACCAGTACCGGGAGGCATTTTTGCAGAAACTGAAAGAGGTGGAGGCGTCCGGGGAGAATCTGGACATTTTCCCGGAGACAGCGGAAGTGACCAAAGCCGGAGCCGGGCATCATGAGGAAACGTTCCGTGTCCGCAGACAGAAGCAGCCGGGACTGTACACGGTGGTGTGGCATCCCCTGGGAGGCCAGCCCAGGATGGACAGCCTTACAGCCCTGGCGGAGGCAGTTAAGGATATGGAGGCCGTGGAGCTGCGGCTGGCCCCGGACGAGACGGCTTATATCATCAACCTGACAGCGGATGAGGCGGACAAGGTTCTGGAGGCTGTTCCGGACAGTGCCGCCAGTCTCTTTGAGACCTCGGTCAGCTGTATCGGCGCCAGCATCTGCCAGGTGGGGCTCCGGGATTCCCAGGAGCTGCTGGCAGCCTGCGTCCAGGCAGTGCGGCAGGCCGGCATTGAGGACGGCGCCCTTCCCCAGATCCATATATCCGGGTGTCCCTCCTCCTGCGGAACCCACCAGACCGGTGCCATCGGTTTCAGGGGAGCAGGCAGGATGATTGACGGGAAATCCCAGCCCGGTTTCATGGTGTATGTCCATGGAAGAGAAGAACAGGGGCAGGAGGCCTTCGGCCGGGAGCTGGGGGTCATGCTGACGGAGCGGATACCGGAGTTTCTGACAGCCCTTGGAAAGGCGGTCCAGGAGACGGGAATGGATTATGAAGCCTGGAACCGGAAGAACCCCCAGGCCCTGGAAAGGCTGGCGGCAGATTACCTGTAAAGGAAACGATAAAATGAGTGATGCAATACGAATCTTAAAGCGCCTGAAGGAAGGGGAAGAGCTGTATGTGCTCATGTCCGCCTGCACCCGGAATCCTTATGTGGAGTGTGACCCGGAGACCTTTGACGACTGTGTGGTCATTCTGTTTGACCAGGAGACGGCCCAGGCTGAGCTGGACCGGTTTACCAGGGCCCAGGTTCCCGTAAGCATGGCCCGGATGGTGCAGAAGCAGAGGCTGGTGTTCTACACCAGCCTCTACACCATGGGGGTCAATGCAATCCTGGTGAAGGAGCAGGAGGGGAATACCCGGATTCAGCTGGCAGATGTGGTGAAGCGGACGGACCCTTCCCAGAAGAAAGATACCATATGGATCGAGAATCCCCAGCTGCATCTGACGGCCTTGTACTTTATGCAGCGCATACGCAGCGGCACCCGGATGGAGATGACCCCGGAGCTGGCGCAGATGCAGGAGGAGATCTCCGTGAATTTCGCCAGGGGCAGCTTTCTGGTTCCCCTGCAGAAGGAAGGGAAAGGAGTGCCCTTAATCCGCATAGGAGAAGAGGAAAAATACCAGCCGGTCTTTACGGATATTCTGGAATTCCAGAAGTTCAACAAAGGAAACATCCTGAGGCCGGTGGTGGTTCCCTCGGGAAAGCTTCCCCAGGTGCTGGTGTCCGGCGCCTGCGGCGTGGTGTTAAACCCCATGGGGGTCAATATGCCCCTGAAGGTGGAACAGGGCCGGCAGCCCCAGGCGTCTGTCTAGTACTGACAGGCATGGAACACCGGGACCGTGAATAAGATTAGGGGAGGAATGTCTGGAACACGGGAGGTTCCGGGCGCAGAAAGGATTCCGGGCCGGGATGAAGGAGCTTCTGATGCGGGTGTCCACACTGCTTGGCGGTCTGGCGCTTTTTGTCTATGGAATGAACGGAATGAGCGACGGCCTGAGAGAGGCAGCCGGGGAAAAGCTGAAACAGATATTGAAGGTGGTGACAAAAAGCACCTGGTCCTGTGTGGCGGCAGGAGCCCTGACCACGGCGGTGCTCCAGAGCAGCAGCGCCACCATCTGCATGGCGGTGGGCTTTGTCAGTGCGGGGATTATGGGGCTTCCCCAGGCCATCTGTGTGATCTTCGGCGCCAATATGGGGACGACCGTCACGGCCCAGCTTCTGGCTTTCCGGCTGGGAGACTATGCCTGGCTGGTAGTATTCTCCGGCTTTGTGCTGCTGTTCTTTGGGGAAGGCCAGGGGCTTCGGCATGTGGGACAGACCGTGTTCTCCTTTGGCCTTTTGTTCGTGGGGATTGAGACCATGGGAAAGGTGATGGAGCCCCTGGCCGCAAGTCCGGTATTTACAGAGCTTATGGGGCAGGTGGCAGATGTGCCTGTGCTGGGTCTTCTGGTGGGGGCAGGCATGACCATGATCGTCCAGTCCAGCAGTGCCACCATTGCGGTTCTCCAGAACTTTGCCGCCACACCGGCGGCCGGGAGCGTCAGTGTGCTGGGGCTTTCCGGGGCCCTGCCGGTGCTTCTGGGGGACAATATCGGCACCACGGTTACCTCCCTTCTGGCATCTGCCGGACAGACAGCCGATGCAAAGCGGGCCGCCCTGGCCCACAGTATTTTCAACATTTCCGGCAGCATGGTGTTCCTGTGTCTGCTTGGGCCTTTTACAGAGCTTGTGGTGTTCCTTTCCCCCAGGGGACCGGAGGTGGATGTGATCTCCCGGCAGATTGCCAATGGCCATACCCTGTTCAATGGGGCCAGCACCCTTTTGTGGCTGCCTATGGTGGCCGTCATGGAGCGGATTGTGACCTGGCTGGTTCCTGACAGCCCTCCGGCAGACGCCCGGCTGTCTCCGCCCGTAAAAGAAAGAAAAGTGTAAGGCAGACTTGTCTTGACTCAGAGCGCCGGTACCTCTATAATAGAGGTTAGCCTGCCGGGGATATTTGTTGCTGCCGGCAGAAGCGGTTTCAAGAAATAAGGACTGGGGAGAGATTTGCAATGAGAAAGAACTGGAGTCACTATTTACGACAGTGCGTGCTGGCGGCCGTTGTGAGCGCAGGAATGGCAGGCACTGTTTTTGCTGAGGAGAATACATTTGTCCAGGGAACTACGGTCAATGGGCTGGGAGTCAGCGGTATGACCGTGGAGGAGGCCAAGGGGCATATTGCACAGTTTTATTCCGGGGAGTACCAGCTTAAGGTTCTGGGACGGGGCGGCGTCCATGAGGTGATCCGGGGGGATGAGATCGGGTTTGCCATCGGGATTCCGGACAGCAGCCTCCAGGAGATTCTCCAGCAGGAGAATGCAGGGGGAAGGCAGTACGGGCCGGACGTGGACACCAGGTTCCGGGTGGAGATGACCAATACATACGATGATGGGGCTCTTACGGCCAGGATTGAGAGCCTTGGCTGTGTCCGCGGGGAGAATGCGGTCCCTACGGCAGATGCCCATATATCCGCCTACCAGGAAGGAGAGCCCTATACCATTGTGCCGGAGGTCCGGGGCAACACGGTAGATGCAGAAAAGGTGGCACAGGTGGTCCGGCAGGCCGTGGCGGCCGGGGACCGGGAGGTGGACCTGGAGGAAAAGGGCTGCTATGTGGCCCCCCAGGTACTGGCAGACGACCCGGGACTTGTGGCCCTTTGTGACACCATGAACCGGTGCCGGGAGATGACCGTCACTTACCAGTTCGGGGAGGAGACCGAGGAGCTGACCCCGGATGTGATCTGTTCCTGGATCACCGGCTACGGGGAAGGCAGGATTCTGCTGGATGAGGCCAAGGTCAATGCCTATGCCCTGGACCTGGCAGGACGCCGTTCCACCGCAGGAAGAGCCAGGGTGTTCACCACGGTCCATGGGACCCAGGTAGAGCTTACGGGACCTTACGGCTGGCAGATTGATCCAGCCGGTGAAGCAGCCGCCCTGATGGCCCTGGTCCAGACCGGCGAAAGCCAGACCCGGGAGCCGGTGTATGCAGCCAGGGCAGCCAGCCGTACCGCCCCGGACTGGGGAAGCGTGTATGTGGAAGTGGATTTAACCGGGCAGCATGTGTTCCTGGTTCAGGACGGCCAGGTGGTCTGGGACGCACCCTGCGTCACCGGAAGTGTGGCCAGGGGCACCATCACCCCGCCAGGAATCTTCAGCCTGAAATATAAGGAGCGGAACCGGGTTCTGCGGGGAGCCAAAAGGGCCGACGGCAGCTATGAGTACGAAAGTCCGGTGTCCTACTGGATGCCCTTTAACGGCGGAATCGGGCTTCACGACGCCAACTGGAGGGGAAACTTCGGAGGAACCATATACCAGAGAAGCGGAAGCCATGGCTGCGTCAACCTGCCGCCCTCCAAGGTGCCGGCACTGTATGACATGGTATACCCGGGAATTCCGGTGATCTGCTATTGATATGAAGAGAACGGACACAGGATACAGGACAGACCGGGAGGCTCCGGAAGCATGGGAGGTACCGGTGAAACGTCCGGAAAAAAACAGCGGAATAAAATCCCCTGGCGGGGCGCCGGAGACCTCCGGCAGGGAAGAACGGGAATCCGGCAGCAGGGGGAAGGGACGGAAGATTGCCGCATGGGCAGGGGGCTTTCTGGCTCTGGCCCTGGTTATGGCAGGCGGCGCCTATGCTTACCTGGCCCAGCAGTATAAGGATACCTTTTTCCCAAACACCACCATCAACGGTATGGATGCTTCCGGCAAGACCGTGGAAGAGGTAAAGAAACTGATTGAGATCGGCATGTCCGGATACCGGCTGACCGTGGAAGGACGGGAAGGTCTGCGGGAGGAGATTGCCGGTGTGTATGTGGGCCTTTTCCCGGAATATGACGGCAGCCTGGAACAGATTCTGGCAGTCCAGAATCCGTATCTGTGGGGCCTTCACTGGAAGGAGGGTACCAGCCACTGGGTGGAGGTTCTGGCCGGATTTGACCAGGAGAAGCTGCAGACGGTGGTAGAGGGGCTTGTCTGCATGGATGAGGATGCCCAGAGACCTCCCGCAGATGCCAGACTGTCCGAATACATACCAGGTACCGGTTATGAGATCATCCCCGAAGGGGACGGCACCCAGGTGGAGCCGGAGATCGTGCTGGAGGGAATTTCCGAAGGCATCCGGAATCTGAAGGACAAGGTATCCCTGGAAGAGATGGGAGCTTACCGGAGAGCGGCAGTTACTGCCCAGGACCCCCAGCTCCTGGCCAGGGCAGAGGCCTGGAACCGGTATGCCACCATGGAAGTCACCTACCAGTTCGGGGATGCCAGGGAAGTGCTGGACGGATCGGTTATCCATACCTGGATGACTGCCGGTGACCAGGGAGCTCCGGCAACAGATGACCAGGGTCTTCCGGTGCTGGACGAGGCCAGGGTGGCCGAGTATGTCAGCGAGCTTGCCAAGAAGTATAACACAGCCTACAAGCCCAAGACTCTGCGGACCACCTACGGTCCCACGGTGACCATCACCGGAGGCAACTACGGATGGCGGATTAACCAGAAGGCGGAAGTGGCGGCACTTATGGACATCGTCCGTTCCGGCCAGAGCCAGGAGCGGGAGCCTGTCTATTCCCAGACCGCCGCAAGCCACGGGGAAACAGACTATGGGGACACCTATGTGGAGATCAACCTTACGGCCCAGCATCTCTACTTCTACAAGGACGGGGCCCTGGTGGTAGACTCGGACTTTGTCTCCGGCAATGTGGCCCGGGGACATACCACCCCGCCGGGGGCATTTCCCCTGACCTACAAACAGCGCAATGCAGTGCTGAAAGGGGAAGGCTATGCGTCGCCGGTGTCCTACTGGATGCCCTTCAACGGCGGCATCGGCATGCACGATGCCAGCTGGCGGGGAAGCTTCGGAGGAAAGATTTACCGGACCAACGGGTCCCACGGCTGCGTGAACCTGCCGGCCTCTGCGGCCCGGACCATCTTTGAGGGCATATCCGCCGGCATGCCGGTGCTGTGCTATAATCTGGAGGGGACCAGCGGTGCGGCGCCGGTAGCCCTGGCCGTAGGGTCTCCGGCTCCCGGACTTTCTTCGTCAGATGCCGGAAGCCAGGAAACCGGCGGCACTTCTCTGGCCGGAACCGGCCAGAACCCGGGAGGCACATCCCCAGCGTCCGGCGGGAAGCCGGCCCAGAAACCGGCACCCCAGCCGGCGGTTCCGGCCGTGGCTCCCCCGGCCCAGCCGGCTCCGTCAGAAGCTCCGGCCCAGCCGGAGATACCGTCCCAGCCTCAGAGCCAGCCGGTACCGGAGACAGTGCCGGATCCGGCCCAGACCAGGCCCCAGGAAAGCAGCGCTTCCGTGATCACGGCAGAGACCGGAGACTGGCAGAA
>CAJTOV010000180.1 GCA_910577765.1 uncultured Lachnospiraceae bacterium | reverse complement strand
TGTAATATCCAACGAATGACCAAAAATATACAAATTGTGTCTATTAGCTCCATAATCCCTTTGAATTTCTTCCACCCATTCTTTATATTTACATCCCGTCTGTTTCCAAATTCTCTGATAAAATTTTTTAAACATTATAAATTCTGTATCTTTGTTTTTTCTGTTATCATCCAGATATTCATCAATACCAAGCACCATATTATTAGTATCTATAGAATTATTTATATTCGCTTTTCCATGTATATAATCATAAAAACCCGGTTCTTTTTCGCGTACCCCTCCTGCCACCTTATACCATTTTGAAAAGATATCCGTATAATTAAAAGACAGAACATGGTCTACTCTAATTCTCTTTATATCTGGAGATCTTTTTTGGGTATCTATTTTTTCCACATATTCAGTCAAATATATTTCAAATGCTCTAATGAATCTGTTTAAATCCTTATGTAGATCATCTCTCAATTTTTTAAATGTTATATTTTGTTTTCCTCCCCTTTCACCTTTCATACTTTCAAAAAGAGCTTCATATCCTCTATATAAATAAGTATTTTTAAGATATCCATTTGTCAATTCGTCAATTTCATCTTCCAAATTCTGACCTTGCATATCTATATCAACTGATTGAATAATTTTGCTGATTTCTTTCTCGAAATCTATCCAATTTTCTTGTGCATAGCTTTTACTATGCAAAAAATATTCAATCCATATATTATTGTCCAGTAGAGCACTCCACATTTTTTTCTGCGAAAACAAATTATTTGGTATATTCCCCATCTTTTTTTCAACTAATTCGCGAATTTGAAAGTCCACTTTTCCCCAGTCTATAATTTTTTGATCACCCATTACTTGTCTAATTATTTTTATAAAATCCAAAAAATGTGTATACTTAGTAGGCAAATTATGTGCTAGATCAAATCCATTACCAATTATTAATATATTCATGTTTATCCTCTCCCACAAATTTAATAAGCACATCCTGGCTAACATTTTCACATCGCTTCGTAAGTGCCAAAATGGTTTCCACTATAGATCAGCCCAACACGTCAAATACTGCAATAAATTGTATCATATTACACCAAGTCATACAAGATGTACTATTTTAGTTTTGTAACTTTTATTAAACGTATGTAGGAGCTGCAAAAAGTCTTTTCCATTTTTCAAAACTTTCGTTTTTCTAAGATATACCGTTATCTAAGTAGGAAATTATCATGTTTACAGCCCCTTTCATTGTCCACAACTTTCCATAACTTCTTACTATAGATACAATTATCTTCACCAAAAGCCAGACTTAACGTATCCCCGCCATAGCCTCCCCATAATGCCCCCTGGCCCGCTTGTGGACCCGGAAGTTTAGCTGATAGATCTCCTTCTGAGTCATGGGCGGGTTGGATGCAGGGATTACGATCTTTTCGTTGATTTCCTGGACGATCCGGGAATCCAGGCACTTGCCGTAGCCTGCCACTGCCTCGCAGATCTGCATTTCGTATTCTGTGACCCGGCATGTCTTCATCAGCCAGGTGCGGACAGATTCTGCTTCCACTTCATCGAACCCGGTCTCCAGCGTTCCGGGAAGTCCGGGCTGGCTGCTGAACCTGGCCTCGTGGAATACAGCTTCTGTGGAAAGTACCGGCTGGTTCACATACTTTTTCATATGATCCTGGCTACTGGCTGACTGGTTCTTGTCGATAGGAGCTACATGGAAGGAACCGTCACTGTTCCGTTTCACCAGTGCATAGACCTTGTTTCCATGGGATTTTAAGATGGAACGGCCATACTCCGCATTAGGGCGGCAGCGACAGCGGATATAATGTTCCAGGCTCTCTTTTTCAGGATTCCAGTCCAGAAGCATCCGTCCACCCATAAGAGCTATAACATCACCCAGATACTCTTCGTCTGGAATCCGGTTATAGGTAGGGTGGGACCTTTTGGCACAGATAATCATGGTACGGAGCGGCCCGTTGCAAGGAATATCGCTAAATGGACCCTGATAAGTGTTCCAGAAAACTTGGGCATATTCTACAAACGGGTTATCCCGTACTGTCTCTGCAACAAGATCCAGGTTGGAAACAGCCCAGGTAGCCGGATCATTCAGCACCAGTTCCACTGGTCTTTCATTCTGTGGGTTTCTCTTTTCATTGGTCATCAACATTACCTCCTTAAATATGTATCACTCTGCCGGTGTGGCGGCCTGCTGGCCGTGTTCCTCTGCATCTTTTTTATATCTTCCAGAGTGAAGACTCTCTGGTTTCCGGCAGCCTCCTTTTCCCTGGCTCCTGGACTTCCTGCTTCTGGTAACACTTCTCTCTTCGCCTCATTTACCTGCATTTCCAGCTCCGGCTTATCCGTCCCGTCCAGACTCAGCAGGGCATCCAGCTCTGACAGACGTGCCTGCTTTGTCCGCAGCTCTTCCTCCCTGGGAAAGGGCTTTTTTACCTCTTCCTGGGCAGTGGCAAGCTGTTTCTGAAGATCGTCCAGCCGCTGTTTTGCTTCTGCCAGCTTTTCCCGGTTCCCTCCAGGACATGGGCAAGCCGTCTTAAGTTGCCCATGGGTCTTTTCCCAGTTCCATGGTATGGCTGCACTGTCCCCGGAGCGTCAGCAGGTACTTTCTGCTGGAGCTGTCAAAACCGGCTTCCAGGGAGAATCCATGGAACTCACCGATGGTTTCCGCTATAACCGGAAGATTCAGGCTGGAACAAGCGGCTGTCAGCAGGAGCCCTGCTTCCCGCTGGTCTGTACAGACCCGGCCCCTGATGACCATGGAGAAGTATTCCTTTGCTGTTTCCAGGGCCTTCTGTGCCTGGGCCGCGTCCTGCCTGAGTCCGGCGGTCTGCCTTTCCAGGGCTGCGATCTGCACCGGATAATGGTTCCGGATTTCTTCCTCCAGGCGGTATCTCTGGCTGGTGTGGCCTGCCTTCATCAGTTTCAGCCTGCCTACCTGGATATCCAGGTCCATCTTTTCTTTCATATGGGGATTTCCCGTGGCCAGGGCCTTGACCTCCGCATAGGTGAGGGCTGCTTCGTCCAGGTCCTCGCAGCTGCGCACCGGGGATTTGCTGGTCATGATCTGGCCGATGAATTTCTGCTTGTTTTCAATCAGCTGCCAGGAATAGCTGTCAAAGGTGCTTTCTGTCACATACCGGAAGATTTTCACCCTGGTGTTCCGGTTGCCCTGCCTTAAGATCCGCCCTTCCTGCTGTTCAATGTCTCAGGGTCTCCAGGGCACATCCAGGTGGTGAAGGGCCACCAGCCGGTCCTGGACATTGATCCCTGCCCCCATCTTCTGGGTGGAGCCAAGGAGAAAGCGGACCTGCCCGCTCCTTACCCTGGCGAACAGTTCCGCTTTCTGTGATTCCGTATTTGCATCATGGATAAATGTGATCTCATCCGGTGGAACCCCCTTTTCCACCAGTTTGTCCCTGATATCCCCGTAGACATGGGAGGTTCCGTCCCCCCCTCTGGGTGTGGAAAGATCGCAGAAAATCAGCTGTGTGGCCCGCTGGTCTTTTGTCTGCTCCCAGATTTCAAAGGCCCGTGCCGCACAGACAGCCGCCTTGGAACTGCTGTCATCCGGAAGCATGGGGTTCAGAAGCCGCTGGTCCAGGGCCAGCTTTCTTCCATCACTGGTGATCCGGAGCATGTTGTCCACATCCGGCTCCACCTGCCTGTTTCTCACTGCTTCTGCCCGCTCTGCCAGGGCCGCGATCATCCCAAAAGTCTTTCCTGCTCCCACGCAGTGGGCCAGCAGGGTATTGCCCCCGTAGAGCTGGCGGGCCACGGCATTGCGCTGGTGAGGTCTTAAAGTAATGTCCGGCACCATGCCCGGGAATTTCAGGTGGGAGCCGTCGTATTCCCTGGGCCTGGTGGAATTGAACAGCCGGTTGTAGACTGCACAGAACTTCTCCCGCCGTTCCCGGCCGTCGCTGTCCCGGATCACATCGAAAATACGGATATCCCGAAGGTTTAAGGAATCTTCCAGTATTTTGTATGCACTGGCCCTTGCTGTGCCGTAGGCCATGTTGGCAAGGGCATTGGACCTATCCGCCTGCTTGCCTTTCACGTTCCACTGGCCTGTCACCGGGGAGTACTGGACCCCCACGGTTCCGCTTTTCAGTAAGTATCCTGGGGTTCTGAAAATATCTCTCATGAAATCTTCCACATATTCCGGCCCGATCCAGGTGGCGCCGATCCGCACTTCGATCTCCGCCGCCTCCAGCGCTCTGGGCTGTACCTGCTTAAGGGCAGCCACATTGGGGGCGTATTCCGGGTAGAGTTCTGCATAAGCCCTTGCGGTTTCCAGTTTCTCCCTGACATTGCCGCTTAAATACCCGTCGGCGGTTTCCCATTTCCCGGTTACCGGATTCTGGAAAATGACTCCGGCCAGTTCCGTTGTGACCGCTTCCTCTGTCTTTCCCGTAAGCCGGGACATAAAGGGTACATCCACCCCCGCCTTCTCTCCCAGGGATACTGCCAGGGCTTCGGCTGCCGTATCCACACGGGTAACCGTCTCATGACGCCGGATGGTCCGCTTATGGAACATATCTGCCTTGCCGGTAAACCTGCCTTCCTCATCCAGTTTTTCCAGGGAGCAGAGCAGAAAATATCCGTCGTCCCGGCTGAATGCCCGCCGGTTGGCCTGGGAACAGATCCGGCCATACTGTCTGGCAAAGGCATCGTAAAGCCGGTTCAGTTCCTCCTGCTTCTGCCGGACGGCACTGTCCGGGGATTCCTCCAGCTGGAGGTGGATCAGTTCCCTGGTACAGTCCCGGACCTGCACCAGGCCCCGGATACGGCCTTCCATGGTCTCCGGCATTTTCACGGACTGCATGATGGAATCCTCCCGGTAATAGACCCGTCCATCCACCAGGGTGTAGCTGTAATTCTTCACATCCGGCAGGGCAGGAACTGTCTCTCCCTGCACTTCCCCGTTCTCCATTCCATCCAGCTCCAGTTCCCCGATCCTGCCCCCAGTATGGACTATGGCCTCTGCAAGCTGCCGGGACAGGGGGCTGGAAGTATCCGGCATGCAGGTGGTCTCCATGCCGTGGGGCCCGGACACCCGCGCCATGTTTCCCAGAATCATTTCCGGGTGACTGGCAAAATAGGCATTCATGGTGATTCCGTCTTCATTTTTCGCCAGATGCACCTGGTCCCGCTTTTTCAGAAAGAGAATGTCCGAAGTGGCCCCGGTTCCGGCCTGTTCTTTGAATGCCGTGTTGGGAAGGCGGACCGCCCCCAGAAGCTCTGCCCTTTCTGCCAGATACTTCCGGGGACCGGGATTCTCCTTGTCCATGGTTCCCCTGGATGTGACAAAGGCCACAATGCCGCCAGGTCTTACCAGATCCAGGGTTTTGGCAAGGAAATAATCGTGGACCAGGAAGTTGTGGCGGTCGTAGGCCCGGTCTGCCACTTTATACTGTCCAAAGGGCACGTTTCCCACTGCCACGTCAAAGAAATCCCTGGGATACCTGGTCTTTTCAAAACCGGTGACCTGCACCTCTGCCTGGGGATACAGCCGCTTTGCCATCCGCCCGGTCAGGCTGTCCAGCTCCACGCCATAGAGGCGGCTGCCTATCATGGCTTCTGGAAGCATGCCGAAGAAGCTGCCGGTTCCCATGGCAGGCTCCAGGATATTTCCCTTTGTGAATCCCATACGTTCTATGGCATCATAGATACTCCTTATGATAAACGGACTTGTATAGTGGGCATTTAGGGTGCTTTCCCTTGCGGAAATGTATTCTTCCGGGGACAGAAGTGCCTTTAACTCCCGGTATTCCTTTGCCCAGTGCTCCTTTGTACTGTCAAAGGCATCAGCAAGCCCGCCCCATCCGGCATACTTTGCCAGAATCTCCTGCTCTTCTGGTGCTACGGTCCGTTTTACCCTTTCGATCTCTTTCAGTGTGTGAATTGCCTGGATATTCTGACGGAACTTCTCCTTTGGGGAGAATCCTTTTCCTGCTTCGGATTCCTGATACGTAATGCGGAAGTTTCCGGTACTTTTCCGGTCTGTCTCCGGCTCCTGGCTGGAAAAGCCGGACAGCAGTTCACCGGCTCCTTTGGGATCTTCATAAGAAAAACCGGGCAGGTCATCCCCGTCCGGTTTTCCTTTTCTGCTGTTTAACTGTAAACCAGTTCCTCCAGTATGATTTCCTCCGCTGAGTGGCGGATGCTGTTCATCTTCTGCACCCACAAAAGCGGGTCCTCTGCCTTCAGCTGTTCGGTCACCCCCTGCAGTTCTTTCATCTGTCCGGTGAGAAGATCCATCCGTTCTTCTGCCTGCTCCTGGATCATCAGCAGGTGCTCCTTCAGCCTGCCTTTCAGCAGAAGCCCCGTATAGATCCCGTTTCTGTGCTCCCTCAGAAATTTCTGCCGCATCAGGCCGTACCGGGTCAGGATTCCCTCCGGCTGCTGGTCTATCTTCAACATTGGGATCTGGTAATCTCCGCTTTGCTGGTATCTCAGTTTCATCATGCCTGCTCCCTTCCCCGGATTTCCCGGTCTCTGTGGTGAATGTTTTCTGTTCTGCTTTACTTTTACACTTTAAAGCATTATAGTCTTTCTGGACTGTAATTGCAAGTCCTTTTTTCTGCTCCCGCCCATAATTTCCGATTACCTTACCAATCTCCATAAGGACCGGCCTGGAACAGTCCGATACGCAGGTTCCCAGCTGCGACAAGGTCTCCAGTGTATTGAATTCATGGATAAACGGAAACCCGGTCAGTTCTTCCAGTTCTGCCTTTTCCACCCCGCAGCGTTTCAGAATGGTGTAGGCTATGCTGGAGGAAAGGGTATCACGAATTCTCACCTGGAGGCTGTAGGTGTCCAGGCCTTCCAGGAAGCTTCCTTCTTTTATGTATTCCATGGCGGATGCAGTCTCTCTGTAATATTCCATCCCGGTCCGCTCCGCCATCTGCCGGACCCGCTCCGGGAAACCGGCCTGGGGGGCTGTCTTCCCATAGAGTTCTTCCAGTCTGGCAAGGATGGCAGGCTCATGTTCCTCCCCCATGTTCCACAGGCTTGGGAAACGTCCGGTCCTCTGGTTTTTTCGCACATCGGAAATGTCAAAGACATACTTTATTTTTCCGCCATTCCTGTCATCAATCAGGGCGATTCCCCTGGCTCCCTGGTTTACCCAGCAGTG
>CAJTOV010000179.1 GCA_910577765.1 uncultured Lachnospiraceae bacterium | reverse complement strand
GCGGACGCCCGATGCTTCTTGTCCGGCATAGCCGGACAAGAAGATGCCCCCCCCCGTGAACAGCAGCAATATTTCTAACAAAAGAAGATCATATTTCACTTGGAAAAGATGTCTTCAGATGATATGATCAAGGGAAAGACAGTGCTCCGGTCTGGCGGGCATAGAGATGGCGGGAATAGCGGGCGCTATTTACCCGGGAACCGGTGCAGTGATGTACCGGCCTGCCGGAAACCAGGTGCACGGGAAATATTAGGAGGAAAGAACATGATCCGTTTGAACAATGATTATAACAGGGGAGCCCATCCGGCAGTGCTGGAGCTGCTTCAAAAGACCAATGACGAAAGCTATCCCGGATACGGAGAGGATGCCTGGTGCGAAAAAGCCGCCCAGGAGATCCGCAAGTACCTGGGGGGCCAGGATGCACAGATTCACTTTATGACAGGGGGCACCCAGGTGAATTTTACGGTAATTGCGGCAGCCCTGCGGCCTTACCAGGGGGTCATCAGCGCGGACACCGGCCATATCCAGAACCATGAGACAGGCTCTGTGGAGAATACGGGCCACAAGATCCATGCCCTTCCGGGTACAGACGGGAAGCTGACGGCCCAGGCCATTGAAAAGGAAGCGAAAAAATACCGGGACACGGTTCCCAATGACCATCTGACAGAGCCCAGGATGGTATTCCTGTCCTTTCCGTCCGAATATGGAACCATTTATTCCAAGGAAGAGCTGACCGCCATTCACAGGGTGTGCCGGGAATACGGGATGTATCTCTATGTGGACGGCGCCCGGCTGGGGTACGGCCTTGGGTCTGAGGCGTGCGATGTGACCCTGGCGGACCTGGCAGCCCTGGCGGATGTGTTCTATATCGGAGGCACCAAGTGCGGCGCCCTGTTTGGGGAGGCAGTGGTGATCTGCAATCCCGTACTCCGGGACCATTTCCGCAGCTATATGAAGCAGAATGGGGGAATGCTGGCCAAGGGGTGGCTTCTGGGACTCCAGTTCTATGCTCTTTTTAAGGACGGGCTTTACTTTGAGATTACAAAAGAGGCGGACAGGAAGGCCATGGCCCTGAAGGAAGCATTTACAAAGAAGCAGATTCCCTTCTACATAGAAAGCCGGACCAACCAGCAGTTCGTGATCCTGGACAGGGACCAGATGGACCGGCTGGCAGAGGTCTGTGTCTTTCAGCCGGACGCAGAGCTGGAGGACGGGCGGACCTGCGTCCGGTTCTGCACCGGCTGGAGCACCGGCCAGGAGGAAGTGGAGCAGGTGGTTCAGGCGGTTGGGGCGCTGTAAGGTCCGGTATACCGGAGAGACGCTCCCGTCATTTTCCGGCAGACCATAAGCGTTTACTTGTGCCGGGACAGAATGGAGGAACCATGGAACTAAAGGAATTTACCTATGTCAGTACCCTGGCCCAGTGCGGAAGCTTTACCAAGGCTTCTGCCAGGCTTTTTATCACCCAGCCGGCCCTGAGCAATTATATCAGCAAGGTGGAGGATGAGATCGGTGTAAAGCTGTTTGACCGTTCCTCCAGTCCCCTGGTTCTTACCTATGCGGGGCAGCAGTATCTGAAGCGGGCCAGGGTGATCTTGAACCAGCTGGAGGATATGAACCGGGAGATGCGGGATATCACCCACCATAAGACCGGAAGACTGCGGATCGGATTCCCCAGCGAACGGATTGTCTACATGCTGCCCCTGATCCTGACACCCTTTAAGGCCCGGTATCCCGGTATTGATGTGGAGGTCATGTCCGGGCCGGGAAACCGTCTGGTGGAGAGTCTGCGGGAGGGCAATGTGGATTTTGTCTTTCTGCCTGCCTGGCATTCCTATAAGGATATTGCCCGGACAAAGATCGCGGAGGAGGAGCTGGTGCTGGTTGCTGCCAGGAACTACCTGGGGCAGGAGCATTTTCTTGACAGGGAAGCAGGGGTGGTTAACTGGCGGAGTGTTGCCGGCCTGCCCCTGGTCACCCTGAATAAGGGCCATGCCCTCAGGGCCAGTGTGGAGGTCCTCTACAGAAATGCAGGCGTAAAGCCCAATATTGTCTTTGAATCCCACAGCAACATGCTGTCCTACCGTCTGGCAGCCCAGGGGCTGGGGATCACCATCATCCCGGAGATAACCCTGGAGCTGATGAAAGGCTCCATGGAAGCGGAGGTATTTCACCTGTCAGAAATGCCTGTGACCTGGGAGGTGTATGCCCTGCATCGGGAAGGCTGCTATATCGGGGAGGTGGAGCAGGCGCTGCTGGATATGACACGCAGGGAAATGGCGGCCCACAGGACTATAAAATCAGGTTATCAACCTTATTCATAAATAGAAATTTTACTGTTCACGGATGTTGACTTATAATTATCCCGGAAGGGGAAGGAATAAGTCGACATCCTTTTTTCTTAAGGAAAAAGTGCGAAAGGACAGGAAAAGAAAATGAGTGAAAAGAAAGAGAAAAAAAGCTTGTGGGAGGAGTTTAACGATCTGGGCGGTATGCCGCTGTGGCTGTATGGTCTGTGCGCTGCGATTATCCTGGCAGTAACCTTTACCGGGGCCCTGGGATCGGATATTACGGCGTTTATTGCGGTGTGTGCGGTGATCGCGATACTTTTTAATAAGATCGGCAAGGTCCTGCCTGTCTGGAATACATACATTGGCGGCGGACTGCTGATGGTATTCTTCGGCACGGCGGTATTGAAGCAGCTGGGACTGATTCCGGAAAAGTATGTGGAACTGATCGGCAATATGGTCCAGGGGGATGTGAATATCCTGAATGTGTTTATCATTTCCCTGATTATGGGTTCCATTCTGTCCCTGGACAGGAATGTACTGCTCCGCAGCTTCGGCGGATATATCCCGGCAATTCTGGGGGGCCTTTTAGGCGCCTGCGTGCTGGGAGTTGCAACGGGCCTGATCTTCGGGATCGCTCCCATTGACATGGTAATCCGGTACGTGCTTCCCATTATGGGCGGCGGCAACGGGGCCGGTGCGGTGCCACTGTCCCAGATCTATGAGCAGATCAGCGGGGAACCGGCTGCCAACTATTATTCCTTTGCCATTATCATTCTGACCATTGCCAATCTGTTCTGTATCGTAGCAGGTGCGCTTCTGAACCGGCTGGGGCAGATCAAAACGGAATGGACCGGGGACGGACACAACATTATGCCTGTTGACAGCAAGCTGATCAAAGAGGAAGTGAAGGTAAAGGTCACCTTAAATGATTACTGCGGGGCACTGCTTCTTCTGGGAACCGTGTTTGCAGTGGGACGTCTGTTCAGCAAGGTGCTGCTGCCGACCTTGTTCGGCGCATCCATTCACAACTTTGCCTACAGCATTATTTTCGTAGTCATCATCGCGGCTCTGGGGGTGATTCCTGCCAACATCCGGGCAGCCGCCAAGAACATGCAGGCTTTCATGGTGTCCGTGGTGGGTCTGCTGACCATGGTGGGCATGGGTGTTGACTTTGACCTGGCGGAGCTGGTGTCTGCCATGAGTCCGGCCAACCTTCTGATTGCCCTGATGGTGGTGGCTGGCGCTATCATCGGAAGTGGTGTGGTAGGGAAACTGGTAGGTTTCTACCCCATCGACGCTGCCGTGACCGCCGGTCTTTGTATGGCCAACCGGGGCGGTTCCGGAGACATCGCTGTCCTGGGTGCAGCCAACCGTCTGGACCTGATCAGCTATGCGCAGCTTTCCAGCCGTGTGGGAGGAGGAATCGTACTGATCATTGCATCCTTCTTCTTCTCGTTCTTCCTTTAATATAGAGGAAAACGCTTTTGCAGGCAGTTGACCGGAAAAAGGCTCCGGGTGCAGGCCGGACAGCAAAAGATCGAAGAAATAAACAGAGAAAGGGGAAAAATTGTCATGAAGCTGTGGAGAGATCTGGTTGTGACGCCGGAGGAGGAAGCCATGGCCCGGGAGATCCGGGAGGGCGGTGTGGGCAAAAGCCTGACAGAAGAGGAACTGAATGCCTGTACCGTGGGTGAAGAGCAGGACCTGGAGCTTGATACACGGGCCGGGAAATGCCTGGTCCATCTTTACTGGCCCCAGGGCCGTAACAGGGAACAGCTTCTGCCGCTGCTGATCAATATCCATGGAGGCGGTTTCATCAAGGGAAGAAGAGACCAGGATATCCTGTTCTGCCGCAATCTGTGCAGCCGTTCCGGGTGCATCTGCCTGGATATTGACTATGTTCCGGCGCCGGATATGCGGTATCCGGGACAGGCCTGGGCCTGTTACGATGTGCTCCAGTACTGCGGGGAGCATGGGGCAGAGCTTGGGGCTGACCGGAAGCGGATCGCCATCTGCGGCCACAGTGCAGGCGGGAACCTGGCGGCGGCAGCGATTCTGATGGCCATTGACAACCAGACGTTTATTCCGGCTCTCCAGATTCTGGATTACGCAGGTTTTGACATGAGGACCCCTGCCCTCCAGAAGCGCAATGGGGACAGCAATCCCCGGATTCCGGCCTGGAAGGCGGATTTTTACAATAAGATGTACGTAGACCCGGACCAGGCCGGGGAGGTGTACTGCAGCCCCGGCTTTGCAGCAGACAGTCAGCTGGCCCAGATGCCTCCTGCGGTGATGATCTACTGTGAAAACGATACCTTCTGTGATGAAAGCGCTGAATTCCACAGACGGCTTCTGGCCCAGGGAGTTCCGGTATACGGAAAGCGTTTTATGTACAGCAGCCACGGGTTTACGGTGCAGAGAAAAGGGGAGTACCTGGAGGCGGAACGGATGATTCTGGCGGCGCTGCGGGAGGCTCTGTTCTGAGCGTGTTTGAAAATTCATTCCCGGCATCTGCACGCCCCACTTACGCTCAAGAGAGGAAAGGCAAAAGGAAATTTTGACAATTGATAAAGTTCCCCTAACACATTTCATCCAGTTTTCCCCGCCCCGTGAACCGTAACGAATATTTGCATTAAGAATATTTTCCATATTGTATTGGATACAATTTAATGGTATGCTTAAAAAAGCTTTTACTGATAAACGTTTTATATTCAAAATAATAAGTCGTTTTTAGTTTATTGGGCTGTAGACTACAGAGTGGGAAAGGAAAATTTTATGTCTATTATGGGATATTATGATGGAACGGCTGTTCGCGTAGATGAACCCTTGCAAATGAATCAAAAAGTAATCGTCATACCGGTAGAGACAGGCCGGAATCTGAGACAGACAGCCGCAGGCGGATTGCGAAAGTACGCAGATATTTCTTTGATTGACCAGGAAAAGGACATATGGAGAGGGATAGCGGTGGAAAAGCATGTTTAGAAATGGTTATATGCTGGATGCAAATGCGGTTTTAAGATTTTTACTTCAGGACGTTGAGGATCAATTTCGACAAAAAATTAAAGAAACATCTGGATGAGGTTCAGGAGTTTCCGGATTTTGGGTAAAATTTACTTAATCTGGCTGGCGTGGTCGGATCAGCAATTGCCATAGGGAATGGCTACAGTATCCCAAATTGAATTTTGGATCAATACCCCACAGCTTGTTGTGAAGTAGAATGGGTGCTTCATCAGCATGCGGTGGGGTATTTGAGTTAAATTTAGGAAATTAAACAAATTATTGTCAGTTGCCCAGTCTTTCAATCAGGTAATCGGTGCCGGATTGAAGATACACATGTCATTGTGGAATCCATGCTGGTCGCTGAAGGGTTCCTTGACACCGCTGGCCACATCCAGAATCATGTCGAAGATTTCCTGGCCCACGTCAGCGATGGTGGCTTCCCCGGTGGCCACGGCGCCGGCGGAGATGTCGATCAGATCAAACCAGTGGTTTTTCATCTCGTTGCGGCTGCACACCTTGATCACCGGGCTGATATCCAGGCCATAGGGGGTGCCCCGTCCGGTCATGAACACCTGGAGACCGATGCCGCTGGCCACCTGGCTGGGACCGCAGACGATATCGCTGGCCGGGGTGGCTGCATAGATCAGGCCGTGCTTTGTAGGCTTCTCCGCCGGGGAAAGGACTTCCACGATCTGGCTGGTGCCGCTTTTGGCAATGCTGCCCATGGCCTTTTCCACGATATTGGCCAGGCCGCCTGCCTTGTTGCCGGGGGTAGGGTTGGCGTCCCTTCCCACGCCGCCATTGGCCAGGTAATCATCGTACCATTTCATCTCCTGGGCCAGACGGTCACGGGTGTGGGCGTCTGGGCACCGGGCTGCCAGCATATGTACCCCGTCGCGGACCTCGGTCACTTCGCTGAACATGACCGTGGCGCCGCCCCGGACCAGCATATCTGCCGCATAACCGGCGCTGGGATTGGCGGAGATGCCGGAGAAGGCGTCGCTGCCCCCGCACTGCATGCCGATCAGCAGGTCGCTTAAGGGAAGCTCTTCCCTGTGGCGTTCATTGAGTTTCTGCAATTTCTTTTCTGCCATGTCCATGATGGCGTTCATCATGGCGTCGTGTCCGGCGTAATCCTGGAGGGTCAGGACATTGTCCGGGGTGATATCCTCCGGAGGCAGCACCCGGTCGTAGGTCAGCTTCTCACAGCCCAGCCCCACTACCATGATCTGGCCGCCGAAGTTGGGATGGCGGATTACATTGGTAATGGCCCGGATGGGGATGTAGGCCAGGGGGGCGTTGATGGCCACGCCGCAGCCGTAGGGATGGGTCACAGCCACGACTCCGTCCACATTGGGGTATTTGGGAAGCAGCTCCTTTTTGATCCGCTCCACAGCTACCTTCAGGACACCGGCAGCACACTGGACTGTGGTGACGATACCCAGCAGGTTCCGGGTTCCGGCAGGACCCTCCGCATTGCGGTAACCCATCCAGGTGGTGCGGGTGGGCATGGGAAGCTCCTCTGTGGGAACCAGATTGGTACCGTATTCCATGTTGTCTACCGACGGACTCTCCGGCAGCTCCAGCATATGCTCATTGATCCAGTCGCCTTTTTTGATGTCATTGACAGCGTAGCCCAGCACCACGCCGTAGCGGATGATCTCACCGCCTGCGGGGATGTCGCAGAGAGCAATCTTGTGGGCCTGGGGAATGTCCTGGTTGGCAGTCAGGTCTTCCATGATCCTGGTTCCGGCTTTTAAGTCCTGGACAGCCACGACCACGTTGTCCTGGTCTTTGATCTTCACATATAACCGTGCCATAAAATGCCTCCTCCTTGTTGCATTTTCTTGATGTTTCTATTATAATACCTGACATATAATAAGTAAAATTAATTATACTTTTGCCAGGGTAAGTAAAACTAATGGGTTTACAGTTGGCGGGGCGGG
>CAJTOV010000178.1 GCA_910577765.1 uncultured Lachnospiraceae bacterium | reverse complement strand
TACGCCCCCTTTGGATTCCCCCACAACAGAACGGCGCTATGCTCCTTGCCGGGAGCATAGCGCCGTTTGTTGTCAGCAGCCCGTTTCACGGTCTGCGTGTAGTTCCTTGTAAACTGACCTAACCCACAGTGTAAATGTAATTGACAAAAGACAAACCGAGCGCTATAATTTTCTAAAAATACCAATAAAATAAATAGGAAACTCGAGTAAATAAAATGAATACCAATTTTGTGAAATCCGCTGCCGGTCATCCGGCTGCCGCGGAGATGAACCCCATCCTGTCCTCCATCATGGATGTGGGAGAGCTGCTTCTGATGCATGGGGCAGAGGTGGGGCGTGTGGAGGATACCATCCGGCGGCTCTGCAAAGCTTACGGCTTTGCCCGGTCGGACGTGTTCACCATTACCTCCAGTATCGTGGTCACGGCCATGTTCCCGGACGGAGAGACCCTTACCCAGACCCGGCGCATCCGGCAGCGGGATACGGACCTGGGCAAGGTGGAGAAGGTCAATGGACTGTCCCGGAGAATCTGCATGGCGCCTCTGGGGCTGGAGGATTTCCGGAGGGAGATTGAAGCGATTGAGCAGGCAAAGAAACCGGGGGTCTGGCTGGATCTGGGCATGTATATGATGATATCCGCGTCCCTTTCCGTGTTTTTCGGCGGCACGTGGATGGACGGGCTGGCGGCAGCCCTTTCAGGCATAGTCCTGTTTGCCATGGTCACCGGAAGCACCGCCTTAAAGCTCAACGGCATTATCCAGAGCATGCTGTGCAGCGGGGTTACGGCGCTCTGCGTCCTGGCCCTGGTGAAGGCCGGGATCGGTGTCCATCCGGACAAGATTACCATCGGAAATATTATGCTGGTGATTCCGGGTATCCAGTTGACCAATTCCCTGCGGGATATGATCAGCGGAGATATGATCAGCGGGCTGCTGAATATGAGTGAGGCGCTGTTAAAGGCCATTGCGGTGGCCATGGGATTTGCGATTGTACTGCTGGCGGGAGGTGGCTGATGCGCTTTTATGTGATTCAGACGGTAATGGGGATGCTGGGTTCCGTGGGATTTGCGGTGCTGTTCGGAATCTATGACCGGAAGCTGGGAGTCATTGCCCTGGGCGGGGCAGCAGGCTGGGTGGTGTATCTGGCGTGTACGGCTTCCGGCCACAGTATGTTCGTGGGGCTGTTTGTGGCCAGTCTGTTTGTGGCGGCTCTCAGTGAGATTCTGGCCAGAATTCTGAAGACACCGGTGATTCTTCTGCTGGTGCCCATGCTGATCCCGGAAATACCGGGAGGGGATCTCTACTATACCATGTATCACCTGGTACAGGGCCATTATACGGAATTTGGAAGCTCTTCCAACCAGGTGCTGGTGGAAGCAGGGGCCATTGCCCTTGGGATTATCCTGGCTTCCCATATAGCCAGGTTTGCCGGGAGCGTCCGGGTTCATGTGTTCCGGCACCCCTTGTGGTGAAGTGGGGCGGCCTGGAGCACCGGGGCAGGTGCCGGATGATCCGGCAGACGGCAATCAGGAAGGGGTGTGAAACAATTGGGAAAAAAGATCACGAGAAATGATGTTGCAAAGCTGGCAGGCGTGTCTCCGGCCCTGGTCTCCTATGTGATGAACCAGACAAAGC
The DNA here is from genome assembly GCA_910577765.1 of uncultured Lachnospiraceae bacterium. Taxonomy (GTDB): domain Bacteria; phylum Bacillota; class Clostridia; order Lachnospirales; family Lachnospiraceae; genus Brotaphodocola. Next base: position 5,621 of record CAJTOV010000178.1, on the reverse strand, counting down.
CGGTCAGTGAGGAGAAGACCCTGGCAGTGAAGCGGGCGATTGAGGAATTACAGTACCGGCCCAACCTTCACGCCCGTGGGTTAAAGACCAACCGGTCCATGCAGATCGCCTTTGTCTGCGACAACCTGCGCAATGACTGGCTGGAGATTGCAGAGAAAGGATTCTTTGACAAAGGGTATTTCGTATCCCACTGCTACAGCCGGGACGGAGATGATTTTATCCAGATGCTGATTGAAGGGCGGTTTGACGGGGTGTTCATGCTGTCCAACCGGTATACGGCAAAGCAGCTCAATGAGATTGCCGGTGCAGGGATTCCCATAGTCCTTTATAAAACCAGGGATTACAGCTTTCTGGAGCCCAACATTGTAACCGTGGCGCCGGATATTTATGGAAGTATCACGAAGACGGTCCGTTATCTGACTGCCAGGGGCCACCGGCGGATCATCTTTGCGCCGCCTCTCCGGTACAATATGAATCTGGCAAAGGGCTACCGGGAGCGGGCATACCGGGAAGCCCTGGAGGCCAGCGGAATCCCCTACGATGAGGAACTGGTGTGCAGGGATACGTCTTCCATGGAAGCCATCTGCTCCAGGATTTTTGACCTGGTCTACGGGGGCAGCGTCAAAGAGCGTCCCACAGCCATTGTGGCCGGGGATGATTATGTGGCCGGACGGGTCATGGGATATCTGAAGAAGCTGGGAATGGAGATCCCCCGGGACATGGCTGTCACCGGCATGGACAATACCTACCTGGCGGAAATGCTGTCTCCCCAGCTGACCAGCGTCAATTTTTCCAAAGAGGAATTCTCCGCCAGGCTGGTGGACACTATGCTGCGTCTGATCCGGGAGGAGCCGGTGGAGGATGAGCTGATTGCCGTCTCCCTGATGGTGCGGGAGAGTACGTAGCTGCTTTTTGTAACAGTTCAGACGGGGCAAATCTTGCCATCGAAAAGCATCGGGGACAAGATTTGCTGCCCGCTTGAACTGTTACGAAATTTTTGATATTTTTTTACAAAAACTATTTACACGAGTAAAACAATACGGTAATATATGCGCATAGCAAACAACAAAAATACCGAAACTCAGAAAGTATTGAAAAACATATAAAAAATAAGAATAAATATAGCAGGTTATAGAAAAATAGACGATGATTTCCTGGGGGAAAAGGGATAAGGCCATAAAAATCTGGTCAAAAATTTTTCTGACAATAATTTACTCGAGCAACCAAAGGAAAATCCGAAAGGAACCATTTGTTATATAGAAGCACCACTGAAGAACTTAATAAAAGGGAAATGAAGGAAAGGAGTATTAACAATGGCAAAGAAGATTTACGAAGCATGCAGACGCCTCCTGACAATTTGCAGCAACTGCCAGCCGGAGGAGAACATCCGGATTGTCACGGATACAGACAGTCTGGAGATCGGTATGGCCCTCTGGGATGCGGCGATCTTTGACTATCTGTTTGGAAAAAAGATCACGGAGGCAGATAAGGAGGCCTGCATTGAGGAGCTGTGCAGCTATCTGGGAGTGGAAAGTCCGCTGAACCGGTAGGGATACTGGGAAAATTGTAAAAGGGTGTAAAGTCACGGACCAGCCGGTTCTGACTTTGCACCCTTTTGCGTACACTCAGTGGACAAGCAGATTACATACATAACCACCTTCATCTTGCCGAACCACCTCTTTTCTAATATAATGAATCTATGAGAATTGGGGGACGGTGATTTCCATGACAATCCAGCAGATGCAGTATTACATAAAAGTATGCCATTACAAAAGCTTCACCAAAGCAGCCCAGGAGCTGTCCATCTCCCAGCCGGGTATCTCCTCGGCCATGCGGGAGCTGGAGCGGGAGTGCGGGGTGGAGCTTTTCGAGCGGCGCAACAACAGTCTCTATATTACGGACGCGGGAGTCCTGTTTCTGGAGGAGGCAAGGAAGCTTCTGAAGCAGTACGAGCAGATGCAGGGGGCGGTAAAGAATCTCTCCCAGGGCCGGTCCTATATCCGTATGGGCCTGGCTACCATGGGCGGCAACAGCGTCTATCCCCAGCTTCGGAAACTGTTCCATAGGGCGTACCCGGAGATCGCCATTATGGCGGTGGAGGATTACAACGGGGAGCTGCGGCGGATGCTGGCGGAGGACGAAGTGGACCTGGTGCTGTGCTCCTCCCGGACCATGTCGGAGATGCAGGAGTTCGGCCACATGGATATCCGCACCTCCCGGGTGCTGTTCTGCGTTCACCATCACCATCCCCTGGCTTCCAGATCCCAGGTGACCTATGAGGAAATGAGCCAGGAGCCTCTGGTGCTGCTGTCGGATGTATACAGTATCACCAGGCGCATCAGACAGGCCTTTGGCCTGCGGAAGCTGCCCATGGACATTATCCACTATACCAACCAGGCCTACACGGTGCTGCGGTTCATCCGCCAGGGAGCGGCCTGCGGATTCCTGCCGTCGGATGTGGTGGAGGGGAATCCGGATATTGTGGGGATTCCCCTTCCGGACGGGGAGGAGTCCTATATCAGTCTCTTCTGGAAAAAGGACCGGTTCCAGTTCTCCGCTGCCAGGAAAATGATCCAGTTTGTGGGAGAGCACCTGGAAGAGATTTGATAAAAAAGTAACAGTTCAGACGGGGCATCTTCTTGCCCCCGAAAAGCACCGGGGACAAGAAGCTTCGGGCGTCAGCCCAGGTTCGGGCAATCACGTGCATCCATCTCCCCCATTCATCCAGTAATGCATACACCCCATGAGCCGGTCCACGTCCAGGGGCTTGGTAATATGCTCATTCATCCCGGCCTCCCGGCTGGCGCTGATATCCTCCGCAAAGGCATTGGCTGACATGGCTATGATGGGAATCTGCCTGCCATCCTCCCTGGGCAGGCTGCGGATGGCCCGGGTAGCCTTATAACCGTCCATCACCGGCATCTGGATATCCATAATGATCAGACTGTAATACCCCGGCTTCTTTCCGGCAAACATCTCTACCCCCTGTTTTCCGTTCTCCGCACACTCCACCAGGGCTCCGGTCTCACCGATCACCTCCACGGCGATCTCCCGGTTAATCTCATTGTCCTCCACCAGGAGAATCCGGTGTCCCTCAAACCGCCACTCCCGACGCTCTTCCTCCCCGGAAACCTCCCGGCCCGGTTCCCCTGTTCCGGCAGAGCTGGTCACCAGCTTCAAAAACAGGGTTACCGTAAACTGGGAGCCGACACCGGGACTGCTCTTTACGGCAATGCTGCCTCCCATCATACGCACAATATTCAGGGCAATGGTCATGCCCAGACCGGTTCCCTCTATGGTGCTGATTCTGGAATCCTCCGCCCTGCTGAAGGGTTCAAAAATACGCGCCACAAATGCCTCGTCCATACCGATGCCATTGTCCCGGAACACGAAATCATAGCATCCCAGACCATGTTCCCTGGACTCCTTCTCCCTTACCTCAATCTCCAGAAGTCCACCGGCCGGGGTGTACTTGACCCCGTTGCCCAGAATGTTTACAAATACCTGCCGCAGATGGGAACTGTCCCCCACCACCCGGGAATGCTCCAGCTCCATGGGATGAATCCGCAGCCGGTGCCCTTTCTCCTGGGCGGAGGGACTCACAATGGTCACCAGACTCTGGACCAGTTCCGGAATACTGAACGCTTCCTCCGCCAGGTCGATCTTCCCGGATTCGATCTGGCTCATGTCCAGCACCTCATTGACAAGGGTCAGAAGATGATGTCCCGAAACGGTAATCTTCTTTAAACAGTCAAGAACCCGCTCCGGTTCCCTCACATGGGACGCGGCAATCCCTGCCATACCGATGATCCCGTTCATGGGCGTGCGGATATCATGGCTCATGCGGGACAGAAATTCACTCTTGGAGGCGCTGGCATGGCTGGCCGTCTGGCAGGCCTCCCTAAGGGCCCTCTGCTCCCGGGCCTCCTTCTGCTTGCTTCTGGTTACATCCTGGGATGCACACAGTACCTTCACCGGATGCCCCTTTTCATCGGTACGCACCGGCACTGCCGTGGACCGTATCCAGCCGCACTCTTCCGGTCCTGCCTCCGGGTTCCCGGGAACCATCCGGTACTCCATAACCAGATAAGGCCGGTCCTTTCCCAGGTTTTCCCGCAGGTTGGAAATGCTCATCATCTCCAGATATTCCTCCTGGTCCTCAGGATGGATATATTTGTCCGTGTAAGTCTGTAAACCCTGGGTATAGCCGGACCTGGTTCCCAGCAGCTTCCCGCCGTCCCGCAGCTGGATCACCCGCTGGAACAGGTCCTGGTCCAGGTCCACATAGTAGGTGGCAAAGAACAGACCGCTCATACTGCGGATAATGTCCGCCTTCTCCCGGTCCTGCTCCACCCGGTCTGCCTCCTGACTCTTCTCCCGGGTAATGTCCCGCCCCATAATGTTGACAATGACCTCCCCGAACTGGCGGCTGTAGATAATATGCTGCTCCATCCACCGCACCGGCTGCCCTTTCAGCCGGTACTGGCATACTTCCTCCAGATAGTCCTCGGTCTCCAGGGCCGTCTGCTGCAAATGCTCCAGGGAAAGGGCCTGCAATACCTGGACCGCATCCTCCGGGACTATCTCTTCCAGACACTCCGATACAAGCTGTACATAGTCCACCGGCTGGAAATCCTCCGGTCCCGCAGCCGAATTAAGGTCAATGTTCTCACACAGTCCGCTGTAAAGATGGACCGTGGTCATCTCGCTGTAACGGCACTTCAAAATGGCTGCCATCTGCATATCCCGCTGGCTGCTGGCGATCTCCTGGCGGACACGGTCCTCCACATCCTGGAGAGCCAGGGTCACATACTGGCGCCTTCCCTCTCCCCCGCCGAAGCTGGCCTGGATGGAGATATAGCTGTAGATCTCCCCGGACCGGCTCCACTGGCAGATCATCTCCACCTGCCCGTTTCCGGCTGCCCGCGCCTTCTTAAGTCCCTCCAGGGAAAACCTCCGCTGGAACTCTTCCTGGTATTCCCAGTGAACCTGTTCCTGAATCTCAAGCCGCAGCTGTCCGTCCCAGCCTACCAGAAATCCCCGGCTGTTCTCCTGCATCTGCCCGTCCACACGGACCGGGTCCACCAGATCCGCATCCAGATCAATGAGATAAATATCAAAGTTCTGTTCCCCCAGGGACCGGATCACCTCCTGGCTGCGGACACTGCTTTCCTCCCTGTGTGGGGTCAGGGTAATGACAAATGCCGGTATCCGGTCCTCCCACATAATCCGTGTGGCAACCAGATCCACCACATGGCCAAAGGGGCTGTTGTAATTGACCGTCCGGCTGGTCTTCTTGTCTCCTATGGTAAGAAGCGGACAGTTGCCGCAGCATCCGGGCCACAAATCCCTGCATACCATTCCTTCTTTCGCATCCGGTGTCACTTCCCTGACCCGCCTGTTGCAGTACAGAATGCGGTAATCCTCTTCCCGGATCACATACACTCCGGTCTCCTCCATGGAATCCAGAATCTTTCTGAAATCGTCGTTATTCACCCTTGACCACCCTCTGTCCCAATCGCTCTGCCGTCTAAAAGTAATGATTGATTATACCATAAATAACGAAAGAAAGCAATTTTCAAACATGCTCTAGTACTGCATTGCGGAAATAACGATGAATA
>CAJTOV010000177.1 GCA_910577765.1 uncultured Lachnospiraceae bacterium | reverse complement strand
CTGGACGAAAACAGACGTCAAGCTGGCTTGTAAGACTGTTTTCGTCCAGTTTTCCACATCGGGCGAATGCCCGATGCTTCTTGTGCGGCATAGCCGGACAAGAAGATGCCCCCTATGAACAGTAACTGATTTGTCGTGATAGGAAAAAGGAAAAATTATGAAGAATAAGATTGATATGACCAATGGAAAAGTAGTATTTCTGGCGGCAGGCCTATGCTGTTTTCTGTGGGGAAGTGCGGCTCCGGCCATTAAGATCGGATACAGCCTGTTCCGGATTGATCCGGCAGATACGGCTTCGATTCTGGTGTTTGCGGGAGTCCGTTTTATGCTGGCAGGATTTCTGGTGATTGCATACCACAGCCTGACCCAAAGACACTGGATTATGCCTCCCAAAGGCTCCGGAGGAGCCATCGCCAGCCTGGCCCTGACCCAGACTGTCTTACAGTACCTGTTCTACTATGTGGGGCTGTCCCGTGCCAGCGGTGTCCACAGCGCTATCATCACAGGGACCAATGTGTTCTTTTCCATGCTGTGTGCCAGCCTGGTGTTCGGCTACGAGAAGCTGGATGTGCGGAAGATCACAGGATGTATACTGGGATTTCTGGGAATTTCCATTGTGAATCTGGCAGGGGCCGGTCCGGGGCAGGGAAGCGGATTCTCCTTTCTGGGAGAGGGGTTCGTCATGCTGGCCCAGATTTTCTATGCCCTTTCCGGTTCCCTGATCAAGAAGCATGCCAGGGCCTATGATGTGGTCACCCTTTCCGGTTACCAGTTTATGGCAGGTGGCCTGGGACTCTGGGGGATCGGCCTGGTGTGGGGCGGCACCCTATCCGGGGCAGTGGGACCGTCGGCCCTGGCACTGCTTTTGTATATGGTGATCCTGTCGGCTGTAGCCTACACTCTGTGGGGAGTCCTGCTGAAATACAATCCTGTAAGCCAGGTGACGGTTTACGGATTTATGAATCCCATGTTTGGGGTCCTGCTGTCAGCGGTCTTTTTAAAGGAGAGCGGCCAGGCATTAAGCTGGACTACCCTGGTGGCCCTGATTCTGGTGTGCCTGGGCATCTACGTGGTGAACCGGGAGAAGGGGGCAGCCCGCAGCCGGTGAGCATGTCCGGCCAGGCATCCGGTGTGGGGCGCAGGTGAAACGCTTTGCTGTCTCCCCGGCATCAGTCAAGAAGCATCAGGGCCGTATCCATATCCGTGACCAGCTCATTGACCCATCCCTGGGTGACGGCCAGGCGGATCACCGGGACCTTGTGTCTTCCGTAGGCAACGGCAATCCGGTGGGGGACTGCTTTCAGCTCATCAGGGGGCAGTGCCATAACCTTCTGGTTTAAGTCCAGGTCTGCGGTCTGTCCGCTGCTGTCCAGCACATAGCCCAGAATGCTTCCCACACATTGGTCCGCGGCTGCTAAGTCCCGGGCAGAAAGGTAGGGACGGAAGGCCGGGCTGGCCAGGGGAAGGCTGGAGCGGCTTCCGATGCCCGTAAGGAAGACGTTCATCTCTCGGGCCTTGCAGAGGGTCCGGTACAGGTCCGGCTCAGCCAGAAGCCCCTGGCGCAGGCTGGGGTCATGGACATAAAGGGGAGCATTCAGGTAGTATACGTTTCCAAAATGGGCAAATGCCGCCGTCCGCGCCAGCTCCCTGGATTCTGCGGAAGGGTTGGCCAGGGAAATGTGTCCGGCCATCTGCACCACCGATATGGGGGTATGGAAGGTCTGGGGAAGCCGGTTTACCACTGTCTGGATGGTCTTGCCCCAGGTGATACCCAGGACGGAACCGGCAGTCAGAAGCTTATGGAGCAGGACTGCGCCTGCCTGCCCTACCTGGCTGCAGCTGTCTGCGTAGGATGAGTACTGGGTGTTGACCACAACGGCCCCGGAAAGAGGGTAACGGTCCGTCAGCTCCTGTTCCATGGACTGGTTCCGCTGGTTGGCATAGTTGATCCGGATCTCTACCACCTGCTCGGCCCGGGCATCCTGAAGCAGCTTTGCAATGCGGAACCGGTTGGTGGAAAAATGGTTTGCGATTTCGGCCTGGGTTTTGCCCTGGTTGTAGTACATGTCTGCGATTTCCGTGAGAGCGTCGTAGCGCTCCTGTCTGGTAAGTCTTTCAAAATCCATAGTTGATTCTCCTGGAAATAATGTTCGGTGAACCTGCATGTATAGTTTATCATATGGGGCTGTGAAGGGCAACCGTAAGACGTCACAGTTTGCTGGGCGGGGAAACCTGGATAGGGAGAAGCCCAGTGAACAGCACAGTTCTGGAAAAGGTTTACAAAAGTTATATTGAAAAACTTTTGTTATTATGTTACACTATGTAATAAAAACAAAAGTTAATTTATAAAACATATGTTGATAAAGAGAAAAGGAGAGGAACCTGATGCGGAAATTTAAGACTGTGTTTATGCGTGGCGGCACCAGCAAGGGGTGTATGTTTCACAAGGAGGATCTGCCGGCAGACCGGAAGGAGTGGGACCGGATCTTTCTTCAGTGTATGGGAGACCCGGACCCCAAGCAGATCGACGGGCTGGGAGGAACCGTTTCCTCCAACAATAAGATTGTGATCGTATGGAAGAGTGAAGAGGAAGGGGTGGACGTAGAGTACCTGGTGGGCCAGGTGATCGTGGGAAAGAGCCAGGTGGACTATAAGTCCAACTGCGGTAATATGACCGCGGCTGTGGGCCCCTTTGCCGTGGAGGAGGGAATGGTGGATATTGTGGAGCCGGTGACCACGGTCCGCATGCTGAACCGGAATACGGATAAAGAGATCCAGGTGACGGTTCCCATTGACCCGGAGACCAGAACCTTTGCCCAGGAAGGGGACTGTGCCATTGCCGGTGTAGACGGCACGGCGGCAGAGCTGAAGGTGAAATTCATGAATCCTGCCGGAGCCAAGACCGGAAAGCTGCTTCCCACCGGCCATGTGTTGGACGTGCTGGATATTCCGGGGTTTGGGAAGCTGGAGGCCAGTATCCTGGATGTGTCCAACCCGATGGTGCTGGTGCGGGCAGAAGATATTCACATGAAGGGAACGGAGCTGCCGGAGGAGATCAACCAGAACCAGGAAGTCTGTGATCTGCTGGAGAAGATCCGTGGCACAGCCGCCTGCATGATGGGCTTTGCAAAAGATTTAAAGGATGCCACGGACAACAGTCCGGCTGTACCCAAGGTGGGATTTTTCACGGCACCCGTATCCTATGGGGATATAGCCGGACAGCAGGTTGAGGCCCGGGATATGGATGTGTGCGCCCGGGTGATCTCCGTGTTCAAGTGCCACAAGGCATGCCCACTGACCTCCGCAAGCTCCATTGCCGTGGCAGCCCGGCTGGAAGGGACCATTCTTTCCCGTACCTTAAAGACAGCAGACAAAGAAACGGAAAACGTCCGCATCGGCCATCCCAGCGGCGTCATGACCATGTGCCCGGAGATTGTGAAGGAGGGGGAAGAGATCCGGCTTCCCAGCGTGGCCGTACAGAGAACCGCCAGAAGGATCATGGACGGGACTGTGTATGTAAGAATGTGATGATGGGGGGGAGGATGCATGTAATAGCCGGAATCCGGGCTGCCTGGGTACCAGTGAACCGTAGCAGCAGATCATCTGCCTCTTGGTGTTTTCTGGTTTAAGGGTTGACAGTCTCCCGGTTCTGTATGATAATTTACTGTACTGGGCGCATGGAGGTTTACTTAAATTTGCTATGGCAGGAAAGGGGATGGAAGGAATTCATGAAGAGATATTTTAATGTAAACGGCACATGCAGGCCAGAGTGCCATTATATGGTAAATCTTACTGCCAGAATGCAAATCATGAAAAACATGATCGACCAGGGACAGTATTTTAGCATAAACAGGGCAAGACAATACGGAAAGACCACTACACTGCGGGCCCTTTCCCAGTATCTGGGAGAGGATTGTACCGTGGTGAGCCTTGATTTTCAGAAAATGAGCTATCTGGATTTTGAGAATGAATCCGCATTTGTCAATGGGCTGGCAAGGGAGATCAGCAAAAAGATCCGGCAGGCGGTGGATGTGCCTGACGGAACCAGATACCGGTTACAGGAAATTGCACAGGAGAAGCATAGCCGGATAAAGATGGCGGAAATATTTGACTGTTTCAGTGAATGGTGCGGACAGTCTGTCAAGCCGGTAGTTCTTATGGTCGATGAGGTGGACACTGCCACCAATAACCAGGTGTTTCTTGATTTCCTTGCCCAGTTAAGGGCCTCTTATCTGGACCGGGATGCAGTGCCCACGTTCCAGTCTGTCATACTTGCCGGTGTGTATGATGTCCGTAATATACAGAGAAAACTCCGGCCCCAGAAGGAACATAAACAGAACAGCCCGTGGAATATTGCGGCAGCCTTCCGTGTAGACATGAGTTTTTCCGCAGACGAAATTGCAGCTATGCTTGCAGAATACGAAGGGGACCACCATACGGGAATGGATATTGGGGAAATGTCCGGGCTGATTTATACATTTACGTCCGGATATCCGTATCTGGTTTCCAGTCTGTGCAAGTATATGGACGAGGAGCTTGAGGGAACCGACGGTTTTCCGGATAAACACCATGCATGGACCAGAAAAGGATTTATGGAGGCAGAGAAACTGCTGGTAAATGAAAACAATACGTTATTTCAGTCCCTGACCGGCAAACTGACCGATTATCCGGAACTCCGTTCCCTGCTGTACGGGCTTCTCTTTATGGGCAGGCCTATTCCCTATGTTCCGCAGAATCCATATATTGATGTTGCGGCCATGTTTGGATTTATAAAAAATGATCAGGGTACGGCTGTCATTTCCAACCGGATCTTTGAATCCGTGTTGTACAATCTGTTCATTTCGGAGGAATTTGCTACAAGTAAAATGTATGATGCAGGCGTCCAGGAAAGGAATCAGTTTATAGTTGACGGCCAACTGGACATGAGAAGAATCCTTGAAACGTTTATCGAAACCTTTGATTACCTGTATGGAGATGAAGATGAAACGTTTTTAGAGGATGCGGGAAGACGGTATTTTATGCTGTTTTTAAAGCCGATTATCAACGGAATAGGAAATTGCTATGTGGAGCCGCAGACACGCAACCGGGAACGCATGGACCTGGTTATTGCATATCGTGGCCAACAGTATATTGTGGAACTGAAGGTGTGGTGCGGGAATGCCTATCATGAGCGCGGGGAAAAACAGTTATCCGACTATCTTGATTATTTTCACTTGAAGAAAGGGTACATGTTAAGCTTTAATTTTAACAGGAAAAAGACAATTGGGATCAGGGAAATCGTCCTGGGAGATAAAGTGCTGGTGGAGGCGGTCGTTTAACGCCTCCACTTGTTGCTTTTGTAACCCTTTATTCCTTCTGCATCCGGTACATCCGCTTCTCCCACCCGCTGAACCTGTAATACAGAATCAGGGAGGTTCCGCACATCATCCAGCCTGCCGGATACCCGAAGCCTACAATGGCCGGATGGCCGGAGATCCGGGTGGCAATGAACAGATAGATCTGGCGGAACAGTACAAAGGAATACAGCATGATGATCATGGGCACCTTGGCATTTCCCGCACCCCGGAGGGCTCCGGCGATCACCTGGTTGAAGCAGCAGAAGGTCATGAAGAAGACACAGAGCCGCATAAACAGCACCCCGAATTCCACCACCGACGGGTCCTTGTTAAAGACGGCGATAATGGGCGGCGCAAAGGTCCAGAGGATCACTGCCCCGGTGAGGGCGATGATAAAGGCAATGGCCAGGGCCGTATAGGCCCCCTTCTTGGCCCGGGCCACATTTCGGGCTCCGATATTCTGGCTGACAAAGGTGGTGGCCGACTGGCCCATACTCTGTAAGGGCAGCATGAGAAACTGGTCCACCTTGGTGTAGCAGCTCCACCCGGCCATACAGCTGGCCCCGAAGCTGTTGATGTAGGACTGGACAAACACATTGGAAAAGCAGGTCAGGGCAGACTGGATTCCGGCAGGAAGCCCGATCACCAGAATCTGCCGCAGAATGGACCGCTCCACCCGCAGCTCCTTCCACACCAGCCGGTAAATGTCGCGGCTAAAGGTCAGATAAGCCAGTACCAGCAGGGCAGAGAGAAACTGGGAGATAATGGTGGCATAGGCCACCCCGGCAATGCCCTGATGAAACACCAGCACAAAGACCAGGTCCAGGACAATGTTGGTTACGCTGGAAAAGCAGAGGAAATATAAGGGCCGCCTGGTATCCCCCACTGCCCGCAGGATTCCGCTTCCCATATTGTAGATGAGAAGTCCGGCAATACCGGAAAAATAGATCCGCAAATAAACCGACGCCGAGGGAAGCACATCCTCCGGGGTGGACATGAACCGGAGCATAAAAGGCACCATGGACACGCCGATGAAGGTGAACAGCACCCCGCACAGGAAGGTAATGGCCATGGTGGTCTCAATGGCAAGGTGCAGCTGTTTCTCGTCGTGGGCCCCGTAGTTCTGTCCGATGACCACGCCGGCGCCGATGGATACTCCGTTGAAAAACAGCACCAGGGTATTGACGATAACCGTGGTGGAGCCTACGGCTGCCAGGGCTTCTTTGCCTACAAAGTTGCCTACCACCAGCACATCCACGGTGTTGTAAAGCTGCTGGAACAGGTTGCCCAGAAGAAGCGGGAAAGCAAAGGCCAGCAGCAGCCGGGCGATGGACCCGGAGGTCATGTCCATGGAAGTGGACCGGGTATGGGCGTGGGAATGGATATGTAAATGAATATGGTGCATGATCTGTACGTATGTTAGCTCCTTTCTGGTCTGCTGGGCTCTGGTAGCTGGTCGATAACGTCAGAGGCTTTCAGGGCCTGGTCCAGAATATACCGGTACTCCGGCTCCAGGACCACACCTTCCTCCAGCCGGAAAGGCCGCTCTTCCAGAAATGCCAGGGACAGCCGGTAGATCTGGTGTTCGCCGCCGGTCTGCTCCGCTGCCAGGGAGTCGCCCTTGTCCAGCATCTCCCCGGTGTTCTTCTCCCGTCCCAGGGTCATCTCGTTTAAGGTTTCCAGCATAATGGCAAAATGCTCATCGTCCCAGGCAGACAGATAGATACACTTGCAAAGGCCCCTGGAGAAAAAGGGGAAACCGGCATAGCAGTCCATCAGCTCCTTGAACCGGGTCCGGTGTCCGGTATCCTGGAATAATTTGGCTTCATCCAGGGCAGTCAGATAATCGTTCTTCCATTTCATGAGTTTGATCCACCTCCTTGTGGTTGAATTTTTCTTACAGTTCACGGGGCGGGGAAAACTGGACGAAAACAGACGTCAGGCTGGCTTGT
>CAJTOV010000176.1 GCA_910577765.1 uncultured Lachnospiraceae bacterium | reverse complement strand
TGCCGGACAAGAAGCATCGGGCGTCCGCCCGGTCTGTCAGATCACTCCGCACTGTCAACCTTGGAAGCCCTTGCCTCCACCTCTTTCTTCTGGATATCCCCGGGAGCCTGCTCGTATCTGGAAAACTCGTACTCAAAGAGACCGATGCCGCCGGTCATGGACCGCAGGTCCGTATTGTATCCGAACAGCTCGGACATGGGGATATCCGCCTCAATGATCTGTTTGCCGTGGTGGTCGGAATTCATGCCCAGCACACGGCCCCGTCTCCGGTTCAGATCACCCATAACATCGCCGGTGTACTTATCCGGAACCGTCACCTTCAGGGAGACAATGGGCTCTAAGAGCACGGGACCTGCATCCATAAAGCCCTTCTTGAAGGCCATGGAGGCAGCGGTCTTAAATGCCATCTCCGAGGAATCCACCGGATGGTAGGAGCCGTCCACCAGGGTAGCCTTGACGCCCACTACCGGATAGGCAGCCAGGGGACCTTTGACGCAGCTTTCCTGGATGCCCTTCTCAACCGCCGGGAAGTAGTTCTTGGGTACGGCGCCGCCGAATACCCGCTCTTCGAATACATAGGGCTTCTCCAGGTCGCCGGAAGGCTCAAACTCCATCTTCACATCCCCGTACTGGCCGTGTCCGCCGGACTGTTTCTTATACTTGCCCTGGACTTCCACTTTCTTGCGGATGGTCTCACGGAAGGCAAACTTGGGCTTGCTCAGCTCCACCTCTACTTTGTAACGGTTCAGAAGCTTGCTGACTACCACCTCAAGCTGCTGGTCGCCGATTCCATAAAGCAGAAGCTGGCGGTTCTCCTTGTCATTGACTGCCTTTAAGGTCAGGTCCTCTTCCATCAGCTTGGCCAGGGCGCTGGATACCTTATCCTCGTCTCCCTTGGTCATGGTGTTGTACCGCATATAGGTGTAAGGCGTGGAGATCTGGGGCTTATGGTATACAATGGGAGCCGTGCGGACTGCCATGGTATCGCCGGTCTGGGTCACCGTCAGCTTGGCTACGGCGCCGATATCCCCGGCCTTCAGCTCGGGAACCTCGATCACATCCTTGCCCCGCAGCAGGTAGACCTTGGCAATCTTCTCTTCCACGTCCTTGTTGACGTTGTATGCCACGCTGTCCGGCTTCAGGGTTCCGGTGCAGACCTTCATCAGGGAATATTTGCCGATGAAGGGGTCTACGATGGTCTTGAACACCTTGGCAGACAGGGACACACTGTCATTGTACTTGGCAGTGAAACGCTCGCCGGTGGATACGTCCACACCGATGCACTCGAACTTATCCGGCGACGGGAAATACCGGCTGATGGCACGCAGCAGGGTGCCGAAGCCCTGGCAGTTGATGCCGGAGCCCATGAGTACCGGAACGATATTGCCATCTATCACATGTTCCCGAAGCGCCTCCTCGATCTCGTTGTAGGAGAACTCTTCCCCGGAGAAGTAACGCTCCATGTATTCCTCGCTGGTCTCGGCAACAGCCTCCATCAGGGCCTCTCTTGCGATACCCAGGTTCTTTCTGGAATACTCGGGAATCTCACATTCTTCATAATCGCTAAGATTGGTAAAGCGTCTGCCTTCCATCTTAACTACGTTTACGAATCCGACAAACTTCTCATTCTCACGGATCGGAAGCTGGAAGGGAGCGATCTTTCTTCCGAAACGTGTCTCCAGCTTCAGCACCAGTTCCCGGTAGCTGGCATGGTCGTCGTCCATATTGGTCACGAAAATAATGCGGGGCAGTTCGTATTTCTCACAGATTTCCCAGGCCTTCTCGGTACCTACCTCAATACCGGCCTTGCAGTTGACAACAATGACCGCAGCGTCCGCCACGCTGACAGCCTCTTCCACTTCACCCACGAAATCGAAATATCCAGGAGTGTCCAGTAAATTGATCTTGATCGGTCCATCCTCTCCTTTGTATTCCAGGGGAATCAGAGAAGTGGAAATGGAGAACTGGCGTTTGATTTCTTCTTTGTCATAGTCACTGATGGTGTTGCCGTCGGTGACCTTTCCCATACGTTTTGTGACTCCGGTAAGCAGTGCCATTGCCTCTGCCGCCGTCGTCTTACCGGCCCCGCCGTGACCAAGTAATACGACGTTACGGATAGCTTTTGTTCCATAAACGTTCATAAAATGCCCTCCTGTACTTGATGTTAAATCCAATAATGACATTTTACTAAAAAAGTTTGAAAATTACAAGCTGTTTAGACGATTTGCACAATCTTTTTCTTTTAGGGTCCAAAACCGGCATGTTTCTTCTTTAAAATGCTGCCCCAGTCAGTTTTGACTATCCGCTTTAAAGTGTCGAACTTTAAAGTTATGAAGTGTTGACAATCTCCTGCTCCTGCGCTAGAATACCTTTGTAAAGTTCACGGGGCGGGGAAAACTGGACAAAACCAGCCGTCAAGCCTGCTTGTAAGGCTGGTTTTGCCCAGTTTTCCCCATCGGGCGGACGCCCGATGCTTCTTGTCCGGCCATGCCGGACAAGAAGATGCCCTCCGTGAATCGTAACTTTTATAAAAACCGGGACGCAGGAATGCGGGGACTTTTTTGCAGAAGGACCCGCCGTCCCCGCGGTTGCATAAAACCATCAGACCCAAGTGAGGACAACAGCATGATCATTATTATGAAGCCCAATGCTTCCCAGGAAGCAATCGCAAAGATTACCCGCACCATCCAGGACAGCGATCTCCAGGTCCATCTTTCCAAAGGCCACCAGGTTACCATCATCGGGGTGGTAGGCGACAAGTCCAGGCTCCAGGGCAAGAATCTGGAGATTGCCGACGGGGTGGACAAGATCGTGGCAGTCACCGAATCCTACAAGCTGGCCAACAAAAAATTCCACCCGGACCAGTCGGTGATTCCCGTAGGCACCACCACCATCGGCCCGGACAGCCTGACCATTATGGCCGGGCCCTGCGCCGTGGAGAACCAGGAGCAGATGATGGAGACGGCCTTTGCCGTCAAAAAGGCAGGAGCCACCTTCCTGCGGGGCGGAGCCTACAAGCCCAGAACCTCCCCCTACTCCTTCCAGGGCCTGGAGGAAACCGGGCTCCGGTATATGAAGGAAGCCAGGGAAGCCACCGGCCTTAACGTGATCTGTGAGGTCACCAGCCAGCATGCCATCGAAAGCGCCGTCAAATATGTGGACATGCTCCAGATCGGCGCCCGGAATATGCAGAATTTTGAACTGTTAAAGGAAGCCGGCAAATCCGGCATGCCGGTGCTTTTAAAACGCGGCCTGTCCGCCACCATTGACGAGTGGCTCAATGCCGCCGAATACATTATGTCCGAAGGCAATGAGCAGGTGGTCTTATGCGAGCGGGGCATCCGCACCTATGAGACCGCCACCCGCAACACCTTAGACATCAGTGCCGTACCGGTGCTGCGCAGCCGCACCCACCTGCCGGTGATTGTGGATCCCAGCCATGCCACCGGCGTCCGGGCCTATGTGGCTCCCCTGGCCCGGGCAGCCGTTGCCGCCGGGGCCGACGGTCTCATGATCGAGGTCCATCCCAACCCGGCCTGCGCCTTGTCCGACGGGCCCCAGTCCCTGACCTTTGACCAGTTCCAGGAGCTGGCCGGTGAGCTGAGACCCTATGCGGACCTGGCAGGAAGGAAGCTGGGATGAGCGCCGGGCAGAGCGGCGCCGGCCAGGCCCCGGCAGCATGGCCGGAGACCCGGCAAAGCGGCTCCGGCCGCGTCCAGACAGCATGTTCCGGGCCCGGACAAGGCGGCGCCGGCTGCCTGACCGTGGGCTTCATCGGTTTCGGCCTGATAGGCGGCTCCATCGCCCGGGGCTTAAAGCGGGCGGACCCGGGCATCCGTATCATGGCTTACATGCGTACCCGCTCCCGCCTGGAGCAGGCCCGGGAGGACGGCATTGTGGACGTGATTCTGGATGGCGTGGGGGAGCCTTTAAGGGAATGCGACCTTGTGTTTCTGTGTACCCCGGTGGAATACAATGCCCGGTATCTGGCCCTGGTCCGGCCCTTCCTTAAGCCTGGGGCCTTTATCACCGATGTGGGAAGCACCAAGACGGATATCCATCAGGCGGTCACGGACCTGGACATGGAGGATATCTTTGTGGGAGGCCATCCCATGGCCGGTTCCGAGAAGACGGGCTATGAAGCCTCCACGGACCACCTTCTGGAAAATGCCTACTATATTATTACTCCCACAAAGGCTTCCCCGGATGGCTTTGTGGAGCGGCTTACCGCCATTGCCCGGATGACCGGGGCCATTCCCATAGTCCTGGATTACCGGGAGCATGACCGGATCACCGCGGCCATCAGCCACCTGCCCCACATCATCGCTTCCAGCCTGGTGAATCTGGTAAAGGACAGCGACAACCAGGAGGGCCTGATGAAGAAGCTGGCTGCCGGAGGCTTCAAGGATATTACCCGGATTGCCTCCTCCTCCCCGGTTATGTGGGAGCAGATCTGCATGACCAACACGGAGAATATCATTACCATGCTGGAGGACTACATGAATTCCCTGAACCGGACCCTTACACAGTTAAAGGCCAAGGACGGCCAGGGCATCCACCGGCTCTTTGACACCTCCCGCGCCTACCGCAATTCCATCTCCGACCCTTCCGCCGGTTCCGTGACCCCGGACTATTCCTTTACCGTGGATGTGGTGGACGAGCCAGGCGCCATCTCTACCCTGGCGGTAATCTTAAGCGCCCGTGGCATCAGTATCAAGAACATCGGCATCAACCACAGCCGGGAGCAGGGGGAAGGGGCCCTTAAGATCACCTTCTACGAAAGCGCTGCCCGGGAAGCTGCCTGGACTGCCTTGAAAAAATACAATTACCAGCTGATTCCTTCCAGATAGCATGTGAATCAGACAGAAAGCGAATGAATATGCCGCCCCGGCGGCAGAACGGAGACAATCATGATATTCAGAAAATGCAGCGGACTCCGGGGACAGGTGACGGTCCCCGGCGACAAGTCCATCTCCCACCGCGGCGTCATGCTGGGTTCCCTTGCAAAGGGAACCACCCGGATTCACAACTTTCTCCAGGGAGCAGACTGCCTGTCCACCATCTCCTGCTTTCGGGCCATGGGGATTCCCATTACCATCCAGGGCTCCACGGTCCAGGTGGAAGGCCGGGGACTCCGGGGCCTGCAGGCGCCGGACCAGGTTCTGGACTGCGGCAACAGCGGCACCACTACCCGGCTCATCTCCGGTATTCTGGCCGCCCAGGAGTTTTCCTCCACCCTTACCGGGGACCCGTCCATCCGCAGACGGCCCATGAAGCGGATCATGACCCCCCTCTCCCAGATGGGCGCCCGGATTGAAAGCCTCAGCGGCAATGACTGTGCCCCTCTTAAGATCACCGGAGGCCCCTTGCAGGGCATCCATTACCAGTCCCCGGTGGCCTCGGCCCAGGTGAAATCCGCCATTCTTCTGGCAGGGCTTTACGCCCAGGGGGAGACCCGGGTCACCGAGCCCACCCTTTCCCGGAACCACTCGGAGCTGATGATGAAAGCCTTCGGCGCAGATGTCCGCACCCAGGGCACCACAGCCATCCTCCAGCCGGCCAGGGAACTGTACGGCCAGGAGATTGTGGTTCCCGGCGATATTTCCTCTGCCGCCTTCTTTCTGGCGGCGGCACTGATGATCCCGGGCTCGGAGCTTCTGGTGCGCAATGTAGGGACCAATCCTACCCGGGACGGCATCCTCCATGTGCTGCGGGCCATGGGGGCGGACCTGACCGTGACCGGAGAACGCAGCCAGGGCGGGGAGCCTGCCGGGGATATTCTGGTCCGCAGCAGCAGCCTCCAGGGAACCGTGGTGGAAGGGGCCATCATTCCCACCCTCATTGACGAGCTGCCCGTCATCGCTGCCCTGGCCTGCTTTGCCGACGGCCAGACCGTCATCCGGGACGCTGCGGAACTGAAGGTCAAGGAATCCAACCGGATTCAGGTCATGGTCCAGGGCCTTTCCGCCATGGGTGCGGATGTGGAGGAAACCCCGGACGGCATGGTCATCCGGGGCGGCAGACCCCTCCATGGGGCTGTCATTGACAGCCACTTAGACCACCGGATCGCCATGACCTTTGCCGTCGCCGGCTGCGCCGCAGAGGGGGAGACCCGGATTCTGGGGGCGGACTGCGTCAATATCTCCTACCCGGAATTCTATCAGGAGCTTAAGCGTCTGGCAGGAAACTGACAACAACCGAAGTTATCTCTGGGAATGATGCTCACTTCCTTGGGCAGCACAATCACCTGCTCCGGCCTTTTCCTGCTGCACACCTGGCTGACGGCGGTTTGCAGATCCGGGGCCGATTCCGTCCTCCGCGCAGACCACCAGAATCAGGGTGGTATCCCCGTCCTTTCCGGCAAATACCTCTGCCGTGGCCAGGGCCTTCTGGGCCTGGTACAGATTGCAGTCCCTGGGTGATCCCCCTGGGGATGCGATTACCAGGTCCCCGCAGCGGTCACAGTCCACCGTGTTGTACTGCCGGCAGATCCGGACGCCCTCCTGTGAAGCTCTTCTCCCACCAGGGTGTCAATCTCCCGGTCCGTAGGGGCCCGGTGGCTTCCGGTGGCGATCATGATCCGAATCCGGGGTTCCACATTGACCCGCCTTAAAATCCCGTCACTGACCACACGCATCCGGTGGTCCTGGGTCTCCAGAATAAAGGGCTCCTTTTCCAGAAGCTTTAAATCCAGTACCGGGTGGGGATATCAGGTACTGCGGACCGCTTTCTCGGCCACGGCCATGCTGTAGAAACACTCTCCCGCATAGGTCATATTCAGCCCCCCTGGCGTCCGCACAAACAGCGGGGTCCCGGTCTCCTTCTCCAGGGAGATCAGGCAGTGGCTTAAGGCCGGCTGGGTCATAAACAGCTTTCTGGCTGCCAGTGAGATATTCCGCTCCTCCGCAATGGTTTTGATGTATAACAGCTCCTTATCGGTCATTTAGGTCCTCCTGTCCATAGGGTAATTACTCCTTTTCCTTTGACTGATTCTTAACGAACATTCCTATTTTGTATGATCAGTATGCACAGTTTTTATATGACACGCAAAAAAGGGGGAATACAGATCCCCCCTGGTGTTCCGGTCCGGCCCGTACCGGCATGGCCGTATGCCGGCTTCTGTCTGTTGTTTCGTCCCATTCTGTGACCTGCTTCCTGGAATGCATATTCCGATACCATGAAAACGCAGCCGGAAGCAGCTTTCCTATAGTATGCCATAAAATCCCGGTTTCCACAACAGGTAAGTATTTCCAGGATTGCCGTATGGTTACTATTCACGGGGGCATCTTCTTGTCCGGCTATGCCGGACAAGAAG
>CAJTOV010000175.1 GCA_910577765.1 uncultured Lachnospiraceae bacterium | reverse complement strand
AGGGCATACTGGAACCGGATGTCAAACATCAGGGATTCCAGCAGTTCATCATCTGAAAGATTTGTCAGTTCCTTGATCAGCAGTGCACCGATCTGGACATTAACAGGCGTGTTTGGGCGTGAATCCTTATCGCTGTATAAGACAGCATACGGGATTTCATCGATCTTGGGAAAAATAAATTCTGCAAAATATTTCGCCCATGACCTGTCAAGGAATTTCTTTTCCCTTTCAGTCAATGTGTTTAATGGATCAAACAGGGAAAGCTGTTGTTCTTCTAATCGATTTTGGACAAAGGACATAAGATGGCCTCCAATCATTCTTACTGTTTCCATTATACCTGAAATGAATGGAAAATACAGTATTTTACAACAATATATTCAGTTTTCAAAGAACAGTTATCGTTCAAAAAGGATGTACCTTTTGACACCTAAATCATAATATTATATATGATATAAGTAAAAGTTATAGATTGGAGAGCACACATGAACACAAAACAGCTGTCCTACATCCTGGCTATCGCACAAAACGGAAGTTTGTCCGCCGCTTCTGCACAAATCGGCGTATCTCAGCCTGCACTGAGCAAATATCTGACAGAACTGGAGCAGGAGCTTGGCACAGACTTGTTCCTTCACCATAAGAAAAAGCTTTATCTTACACCGGCAGGACGGATCTACACAGATGCAGCCCGGCGGATTCTTTCTGTGAAAGACCAGACCTTTCAGACCATCCGTTCCTTAAGTGTCCGGCAGCCCCACACCCATACCCTGACCATAGGCGTGACTCCACTGCGGGGAGCCATGAAGGTAGCACGGATTTTTCCGTTGTTCCGCAAACGGTACCCTTATACCCATATCGCCCTTACGGAACAGTACAATGCCCAGCTGCGCCAGTCCGCCTTAAACCAGCAGGTCTGTATGGCCCTGGGAACCTGCCTGGATCTGGAGGACCCGGATCTGAACTTCATCTCCGCCTTTGAGGAGGACCTGGTTCTGTTTGTGCCTTCCTTCCATCCCCTGGCCGCCCGGGCCAGCCGGGACCTGGACTGCCTGACCTCCATTGATATCCGTCTCTTCCAGGACACTCCCTTTGTCCTGGGCGGAGACGGCTCCAACATCTACCAGCTGGCAAAGACGATTTTCAAGCAGATGGATATGAATCCCACCGTTGTATTCCGTTCTGACAACAACCTGATCATTAAGAATATGGTGGAAGGCGGAGCCGGAGTCGGCCTGCTGGCCCATTCCTTTATTGAGCCGTCAGACCGGATGGTCTACTTCTCCCTCCGCCCCAACTATTATATGCACATCACGGTTATGGTCGCCAAGAACAAGGTTCTTACGGAAGAAGAGCGCTACCTGATTGCCCTGTTTCACGCAACCGATTTTCACAATCCCCACTACCGGTTTAACCCTACCCCTCTGTCCCGGCAGATACTGGAAGAATTTCATTTTTCCAGACAAACTATAGATTTCATTTAAATGAGATCATGGTTCAGAGACCTCTGAACCGTTACGGAAAGGAGCCTGCGATTATGCTGTTTGATACCAGAATGATAGAATATGTCATTGCCATCTCCGAGGAGCACAGCCTCAGCAAAGCCGCCGAACGGCTCTTCATCACCCAGCCTGCCTTAAGCCAGCGGCTGAAAAAGCTGGAGAAGGAACTGGGCGCCCCCCTGTTCCTCCGGGAGCCTGCCGGACTTTCCATTACCGACGCAGGCCGTGTCTACATCAACGGCGGCCGCTCCATTTTACAGATCAAGCAGGAGGCCATGGCAAAGCTTTCCTCCATGGACCACCGGCACAAGGATATGATCCGCTTCGGCTGCGCCACCTCCCGTGCCCTGGAGGCCGTACCCCAGTTCCGGGCAGAATACCCGGAGATCGTGCTTTCTACCAGGCGGTGCAACACCCCTACCGCCAAGGAGGACCTGATCATGGGGCGGATGGACATGGCGGTACTGCTGACCCCCACCCTCCAGCACGGGGTTCTGGAATACCTGCCCCTGTCCTCCAGCCAGGCCTTTCTGGCCATACCGGCCCAGCATCCTGCGGCCGGGGCCCACCAGGAAGGTTTTCTTCCGGAAGACGGGACAGAGCCTCCGGAAGGTACTCCACGGAGAAACGGAACGGCCCTTCCGGAGGCCGGAAGCCTGGAGGAAGATTATTTTATCCTGAGTCCTTCCGGTTCCTACTCCCGGGAGCTGGAGGACAAAGCGCTGAAATCCATGGGTATCCGCCCCCGGATTCTCTGCGAAATCGCAGACAATGAGACCAAGCGCTATATGCTCCATAAGAATCTGGGCAATGCGTTCCTGCCGGAATACAGTATCCAGAAAGAGGACTCTTTTGTGACCTTCCCCCTTACTCCGCCGCTGTCCTTCTATATTGTGGCAGCTTACCCCAAGAGCATTGTCCTGTCCGAGCCTATGAAATGTCTGCTGAAGACATTGCTGACCATCTTTGATACCAACGCGTGGTAAGACCCCTTGCGGACGGATACCAGTGCTCCATCCAGGGTAAGCTGGGGGGCTGTTCTATTGTTTTCCATAGAATCCTCCTAAGTATTGGCCTGTCCGGCAATATATGTTTCTATTTTTTTGACAATATATCCGGCATTTTGTACTTGTTGCTGCGCCTCTTCCTTGCTTGCCTTTATCCTTAGTATACTCCATACCAGATGTTTCAACAATCTTAAAGCCTTATCAGGCAAAATAATACAACTGAGGCGGAATCAGCCCGGAATTAAACTTATCCACAGCCGCCTGCACAAAGCTCACCCCGTTTTCCAGGCAGAATACCCCATGGCCCGGGAAAATGGCTTCAATGGGAAGGGTGGCAATCTTCCGCATAGCCTCTGCATAGGGGAAGATCGACACATCCGGCAGAGCCTGGATCAGCACCTGGCCCTGGGCAAATACACAGTCCCCGGAGAACAGACAGTTCTTTCCGTCAATCTGCCCGTAAATCACCATGTCCTGCAAACTGTGGCCGGGACACATATAGGCAGTCAGGGTAACATTCCCCACGGTAATGGTCTCCCCGTCCCGGACTCCTATGACTTTACTGGACCTGGGATAGGTGAAATCCGCGGGATAGATGCCGCCCTTGGCCAGGGCCACACTGGTGGCAGTCTCATCTCCTTCCTCAATGGCCTTTGCCTCCAGCTCCGGAGCATAGATCCTGCAGCCGGACAGCTTCTGAATCCGGGAAGCGCCGCAGGCATGGTCCCCATGGTAATGGGTCAGAACCACGGCCCTGATATCCTTCACGGAAAATCCGTGACTTTCTATCACCGCATCCATCCGTTCCGGTTCCAGTCCGGTGCCGGAATCAATCAGGATACAGCCGTCGTCCGTAGAGATGAGAAACACGTTGCAGTCAATGGCCTGGGTGATGCCAAAGCCCCATTTTCCGCTTGCCACAAGGTAAATGCTGTCGATAATCTTCATTGTATTTGCCTCCTTCAATATGAATCCCACATGTCCGGCACGCCCAAAGGCTGCCAGTTTTCCTGGTACATCGTTGCACTAACCTGTATCATTTCCGCTCCCCCAGATAATCCACCGCATACTGCACCGCTGCCACAGATCCCCGGATCAGCACCCTTTCATCCATGGAAAAGCGGCTGCTGTGGTTGGGATACACGGCTCCCAGCTCCTCATTCTGGATTCCCAGGAATACAAAGACGCCGGGAACCAGGGCCTGGTATTCGGAAAAATTCTCCCCGCCCATGGTTGGCTTCTGAGTAGTCAATGCCTGGGGCCCGTAATTTTTCGTGATGGCCTCCATGGCCCGCCGGGAACACTCCGGGTCATTGGATACCGGGGAAGAGCCGAACCGGTAGTCCAGAAATGCCTCCGCCCGGAAGGACCGGGCCGTGTCCCGGATCACCCGTTCCATGATCTCCGGGAAGGACCAACGCACTTCCTCCGAAAAGGCCCGGGTAGTTCCGCCGATGGTAACCTCCTCAGGGATGGCATTGTCCGTGCTGCCTCCGTGAATCTGGCAGAAGCTGAGTACCGTTGGCTCGGAAGCATCCATCTCCCGCTGGAACACCACCTGCAATTGGCTGATGATAGCCGCTGCTGCCGCCACCGGGTCAATCCCCTTGTGGGGCAGGGAACCATGGACGCTTTTTCCCTTGACCCGGATGGTGAAGAAATCTGCCGATGCCATCCTGGGTCCGGCCTCCGCGGAAAAGACCCCTGCGGGTACATTTCCCCATACATGGGTTCCGTAGACCGTGTCCACCTGGTCCATTGCGCCGGCAGCGATCATGCCCAGTGCCCCTTTGGCAATCTCCTCTGCAGGTTCGAAGATCAGCCGCACACTTCCGTTCAGTTCCTTCTCTATGTCACACAGAATCCTGGCACAGCCCAGATTCATGGCAATGTGGGCATCATGACCGCAGGCATGCATGTATCCGGGATTCTCCGAAGCATACTCTGCCCCGGTTTCCTCCGCCACCTGCAATGCGTCAATATCCGCCCGGATGCACACGGTCCGTCCGCTGCGGGACCGGTCCCCGATGTCCACCATGACGCCGGTTCCGTATATGACCCTGGGCGCCAGACCCATCTGCTCCAGCTCCTCACAGATCATACGGCAGGTCTTTGTCTCCTTCAGGGCCACCTCCGGGCAGCGGTGGAACTTCCTGCGCATCCGGATTACGTAGTCCTGGTATTTTCCGGCAATATCGTTAATCAGCATTCTGCACCTCCTTCAAATTCCTCCGGGATCAACTATCTGGTAACTATTGTAAAAGAAAAAAGGAGATCCTGCAAGTACCAGACACATTGATAAACCTGTATAATTATGTTAAACTGTTACTGTTCACGGGGGGATCCTCTTGTCCGGCCATGCCGAAAGAGACCTCCAGAGGAAAGGCCGGGTGGAAACGCAAGTGCCCCAATGACCGGTGCAGAAAGGAGATGCCCAATGGGAAAGTATTTGAACAGCCCTATGACCTATATGGCATGTGAAGAGACAATCCGAAATCCATACTTTGTGGACAAATCCAAAAGCCCGGAAGAAATTCTGGCCATAGGAACCAATTATAATAAATATCTCTGCATTACCAGACCCCGGCGCTTCGGCAAGACTGTCATGGCCAATGCGCTGGCTGCCGGGGATGACTACCGTGTGGAGCGGGAAGATAAGGCAGGAACCGGATATGTGGACTTTATTTTCTATCCCCAGCGGGACAAACATATGGATTGTATGATTCTGGAACTGAAAGCAGACGCCACCCCCGAGGAAGCCATCCGGCAAATCCGCAGCAGGAACTATATGATGAAATTTCAGGGAAAAACAGGCGAATCCCCCAGATATACCGGAAGAATCCTTCTGGTTGGGATTGGCTATTACAAAAAAGACAAGAGCCACCGGTGTGTGGTGGAAGTTTTGCAAAATCCAAATTGCCCTCAGTAAACAAGGGCAGCTCACTTTAAGTTCCTCCGGCTCCTGCTAACAGGAGCCGGAGGACAAAACCTTAAAATTCCATATGCTCCACAATATCCGCCCAGGCTTCCTCATCAATCTCTTCATCCTTATACAGCGTTTTCTTATCAGCCTCCGTAATCTTCCGCAGAACCCGGCAGGGATTCCCGGCTGCCAGAGACCAGGCCGGAATATCCTTTGTGACCACGCTTCCGGCGCCAATGACCACATTATCCCCGATATGGACCCCCGGACAGATGACTGCGTTTCCCCCGATCCATACATTGTCCCCGATGGTGATTTCCTTGCCGTATTCATAGTAGGAATTCCGGGTCACCGGGTAGATGGGGTGGCCTGCCGTGTAGATGGCCACATTGGGCGCCATCTGGCAGTTGTCCCCGATCTTCACCCTGGCCACATCCAGGATGGTACAGTTGTAATTGATGAAAAGATTCTTTCCCGCCTCAATGTTGCTTCCGTAATCACAGTAAAAGGGGGGATTGATAAAAGCGTCCTGGGATTTCCCCAGCAGGTCCCTGACCGCCTCCGCGATTCCGTCAAAATCGGAACGGTCCATGAAATTCAGCCTTTGCAGCTTCTGCCTGCATACCTTCTGCTGGGCCATAATCTCATCGTCGCAAATATAGGCCATCTGTGCGTCTCTGCGCTCTCTGTTTGTCATCTTGTCTTTCCTCCTGCTAATAATTATAGTGAATGAAAAACCGGCTCCATCCCCTCACAGATACAGAATTCCTTAAATCCCAGGGACTTCAGCATCCTCTATGGAATACCGAATCGCCGCTGCCCCTTCCGTCAGCTCCCCCAGAACTCCCCTGCCAGCCGGATGAATTCCCTGGCCGCGTCGCTTAAGTATGAGCCCCGCCGGTAACTGGCCACAATGTCCCACACCGGGCGGCTGCTTAAGGCAAAGCAGGCCACCCCCTCCGGCCGGTTCCTGACATAGTGGTAGGGGACAATCCCGCAGCACTGCCGGGACTGGACCATGGAGACAATGGTGGAATTGCTGGCTGTCTCAAAAAGAATATTGGGCACAAATCCCGCCTGCCGGAACAGGTCATCCACAATGGCCCGTACCGTAGACTCCCTGTACATCAGCACAAAGGGTTCGTAACGGAGCAGGGAAATGTCCACCACCGCAAAATCCTCTCCCTCCGGTGCTTTCCGGGCCGCCAGGGGATGGCCCTCCGGCACTGCCAGCAGAATCTCCTCCCTGCCCAGGGCCATATACTGGTCATCGGTCTTCTGCTGCTCCGACAGGGTCTGAAATCCGATATCCAGATCCCCCCGGGCAATCTGTGCCTGCTGCCTGCGGACACTCAGCTCCCTGGGCTCCACGATCACCTCCGGGTAAGCCCTGTGAAAGGCCGGATACACCATGGTAAACATCCGGATTCCCCGCTCAGGCGTAAACCCAATGGACAGCCGCCCCTTCCTGGACTCCACCATATCACTGATCCGGCTGTAAGCCCTGTGCTTCATCCGCAGAATCTCCCTGGCACATTCCAGGTACACCTCCCCAATGGCCGTAGGCCGCCAGTCCGACCGGCTTCTGGTAAAAAGCTGGCCCCCCAGCTCCTTCTCCAGCCGGAGAAGCTGCTGGGTCAGGGCCGACTGGGTCACGTACAGCTTCTCCGCCGCCCGGGTAATGCCATGCTCGTCCGCAATCTTTACGATGTATTCAATCTGCTTAAGATCCATGCCGTACCTCCCTGGAATATCCGACAAGCCAGCTTGACGTCTGTTTTCGGCCATGGCGCGTGTCTTCTTGTCCGGCCATGCCGGACAAGAAGCATCGGGCGTCCGCCCGATGGGGAAAACTGGACGAAAACAGTCTTACAAGCCAGCTTGACGTCTGTTTTCGTCCAG
>CAJTOV010000174.1 GCA_910577765.1 uncultured Lachnospiraceae bacterium | reverse complement strand
TTTGGCCCAAATCTCCCACAAAGCGGAACGCACAGCTACCAGAAAGCAATTTTCAGACACGTTCTAGGGAAAATGCAACAGATAACGCTATAATAGATGTGATAATGACTATGAATGAAAATGATTTCACACTGGAACAGATAGCGGTTGCAACGAAAAAAAGTGTAGAGGAAGTCCAGGCTACCATTAAAAAAAGAGAACTTGTATTGGCATAATTACAGTAGATCCCCATGCCTGCCATCAGGCATCACCATTGGAGCACGATGAATTTACAGCCAGAACGCTGAAGGTTAACCGTGTGAAGACATGATCATCTGGTACAAGCGGTTCCAGAAACATTGATGGGGATATTTTCTGCACATTGAATGGTGATGAGTGGGGTTGTCGGGAAATGACATCTGCACACCATATATTGCTATGATATTTCATAAATTGCGCAATATATGGTATACAGACCGTCATTTTCCGACAGCCCTTTTTGCGCTTATTTCAGGGTGTTTCTGCAAAAATACCGTATTACGGTTTCTGGCAGGCGATATCATACCGGATCTGAAAGGCAGGCATATTCTCATCCAGATACCTGGGAATGGCTTCCTTTGCTACCTGGATGAAGTCCAGAGCAGCCGGGGGAAGGTTCTTTCCCTTCCGGTATGCCAGACCCAGGAGACGCCGGGGGATCTGGTGGTCCATGGAGCAGAACAGAGGTTCCTGCTCGAACCGTTCCTCCAATGTCACAGAGACTGGTGCCAGGGCGAAGCCTTTGCTTTCTGGTGCCAGACGGTAGACTGCGGATACATTTTCCAGTTCCATCATAGCCTGGGGCTGGATCTGGGACTGGCGGAAAAGCTCCTGGGCCAGATGCCAGGTGCCATGTATGGGGGAAGGAGAGATGAAGGGAATCTGCTCCACCACCCAGGGCGGAATGTACTGGAGAATGCCTTTTTCATTAGGAGGAAGGGATAGGTGGCGGAGGGCGGAGGCCTGTCGGCTCACCACCAGGGCCATTTCCTCAGAGCACAAAGGGACGAAATGAATATCCTCATCCAGGATCGGCTCCGCGCAGATGAAAATCAGATCAATCAGATCCTTGCGCAGTTTCTGCTGAAGTTCCATGCAGTTGCCCTCCGTCAGCCGGATCTCCACAGCCGGGCGCAGATTCTGGTAGGCGGGGACCACCCGTGGAAGCCAGGTATAGCTGCGGGTGGGATGCATGCCCACGACCAGGCGTTCCTTCTTCTGGACCGCGATCTCCGCCATCTCCCGGTCCAGCTCTTCTTTCATCTTCATCATCCGCTTCAGACCTTTGAGATAACGTTCTCCGGCATAGGTAAGCTGCACCGGGGAAAAGGATCGGTCAAACAGAGTCACGCCCAGTTCCCGCTCCAGTCCCTGGACATACCGGGTCAGGGCAGGCTGGGAGATGTGGCAGGCCTCGGCTGCCCAGGAGAAGCTTTTCAAGTCAGCAATGGCAAGCAAATATCTGCTTTTATCCAAATCCATAGAAACTCCTTTCATCACTGCTCAGGCAGTATCTGAACTGTTCGCCCGGTATACCCAGAACACACCAATAACGTATTTGCTATCCATTACTGTTTTAAGAACCTGATGCAATCTGGTTATAATCTTAATTCGGAAACGGTATTGGACATATTTTCTGTAAAAGAATAAAATTTA
This sequence comes from uncultured Lachnospiraceae bacterium, assembly GCA_910577765.1. Lineage (GTDB taxonomy): Bacteria > Bacillota > Clostridia > Lachnospirales > Lachnospiraceae > Brotaphodocola. Next base: position 5,756 of record CAJTOV010000174.1, on the reverse strand, counting down.
ATTGTAATTGTAAGACACAGATGGCCAGATGTCAACTACAATCAGGGAAGTACAAATCCAGTGAAGGGGGTAACATAACCATGAGAGAGGCAGAATTTGCCTATATTAACGGGAATATCTACACAGCAGACCAGAAGTTTTCCAGGGTGTCCGCATTTGCCGTTTCCGGAGACCGGTTTATAGCCGCGGGAACCAGTGAAGAGATCCGGAAGCTGTGTACAGAGAACACAAAGATCGTGGACCTGGAAGGCCGCACCGTGCTTCCGGGCCTGATTGATTCCCATCTGCATGTGCACAATACCGGGGCCATGAGGATGGAACTGAATATTGTGGGAAAGCAGAGGGCGGAGATTCTGGATCTGGTGGCAGAAGCCGCTAAAAGAACGCAGCAGGGAGAATGGATCGTAGGGAGGGGCTGGATTAACGACACCTGGGAGGATACCTCCTTCCCGTCCAAAGAGGAGCTGGACGCGGTGGCGCCGGACAATCCGGTATACCTGAAGCGTGCCTGCGGACATGCCGGATGGGTCAACAGCCGGGCTTTTAAAGAAGCGGGAATCACCGGTTCCACCCCGGACCCGGTAGGCGGGGAGTATCTGCGAAAGCCGGACGGCACACTGCTGGGGGTGGTCACGGACCAGGCCCAGGAGCCTTTTAACAGGGCCATTCCTCCCTATAACCGGGAACAGCTGGGACGGATCGCCCTTCTGGCCCAGGAAAGCTTCTTCTCCTGCGGACTCACCACGGTCCATGATGCGGGAACCGCGGAGGAGTGGATTCAGGTATGGGAAGAGCTGTACAGGAAGAAAGAGCTGAAAGTGCGGATTTACGCCAGCATGCGGGTGGTGGGCCGCCCCAGCTATGAGGAGCTGTATACCGGATCCATGGAATTTTTCAGGAAAGGGCTGCGTATCGGCATGTATGACAACCGGCTCACCGCCAGGGCCTACAAGATCTCCTGCGACGGTTCCCTGGGGGCACGCAGCGCCTGGATGCTGGAGGACTACAGCGACCGGCCCGGCCATAAGGGCAATGGAAAATGGACCGATGAACAGCTGTACCAGATCCTCTATGAGGCCCGGCGGGCAGGCTTCCAGACCATGTGCCATGCCATCGGCGACGGGGCCAACCGCCAGTGCCTGGATATCTATGAACGTCTCCTTGGGGAGATTCCGGACCCGGATGCCAGACTGCGGATCGAGCACGCCCAGATCCTGGACCAGGAGGATATCCCCAGGTTTAAGAGGCTGGGAGTGATACCAACCCACCAGACTGTCTTTTTGCGGACCGACAAAAAGGTGGCCGATGACCGTCTGGGACCGGAGCGGGTCCGGGGCGCCTATGCATGGCGGACCCTCATTGACCAGGGAAATGTCCTGCCCAATGGTACTGATTCCCCGGTAGAGAGCTGCAATCCCTTCCTCAGCATGTACTGTGCCGTAACTAGGAAGGATGAATACGGAAAGCCGGAGGAGGGCTGGTATCCCCAGGAAGCCCTAAGCCGTGAGGAAGCCCTGCGCTCCTACACGAACTGGGGGGCCTATGCAGGTTTTGAGGAGCATCTGAAGGGAAGCATTGAGACCGGGAAGCTGGCAGATTTTGTGGTCATTGACCGTGACTTTATGACATGTCCGGACCATGAGCTGAAGGATATACAGGTACTGAAGACCTATGTGGGCGGGGAATGTGTTTACCAGAAGTAGAGGAGTGACTGGAGTATGGGAACTGAACGAAAAGAGAAAAAAAGTCTGTTTTACCAGTTTATCAACGGGGTGGAGGTCATAGGAAACAAGCTTCCCCATCCCTTTTACCTGTTCTCGATTCTGATCGTTGTAGCCATCGTGCTGTCGGTGATCTTCGCAGGCGTCTCTGTGACCTACGAGAAGGCATCCTCCAGCGGAGCCGGCGGGGAGATGGTGACTACCACGGTGAGGAACCTGCTGAACAAGGAAACTATTACTTATGTAACCCAGAACATGTACAGCATTTACTACAATTTTTCTCCCATGATGATGATGGGACTTCTGATGCTGTCCATAGGTCTGGCGGAGCAGGTGGGGCTGTTCGGGGCATGTATCAAACGGACCATTGCAGGGGCAAAGCCGGCCTTTGTGTTCGCGGCGGTATCCTTCATTGCCATCAATGCAAACACGGCGTCCAACGCGGGAATCCTGGGCTGTACAGCGGTGGCTGCGGCAGTGTTCGCATCCATGGGCTACAATCCCTGGCTGGGAATTCTGCTGGCCTATGCAGCAGGAAATGCGGGCATGTCGGCCAATATATTCGTGGGAAACCTGGACGTGCTCCTCAGTGGAATCAATGAGTCCGTGTGCGCGTCCTTAGGAATTGACACCTCAACGGTCCATGTCCTGCAGAACTGGTATTTCATGCTGGCCTGCGCCATCGTCCTGACCCTTGTCTACGCCTTTGTGACCACAAAGTTTGTCCGGGGATTTATCGGGGAGCCAAAGGACTTAAGCCTGGTTCAGGACGCAGGGGCAGACAAGGAACTGACACCCCTGGAGCATAAGGCTCTGCGCAATGCCGCCATCGCTGGGGTGGTGTATATTGCCCTGATCATCTTGGCCTGCATTCCGTCTGGATCCTTCTTCCGGGCAGATGACGGAAGCATCGTCCCTAATTCACCACTGCTGAAAAGTGCGCTGACCCTGCTTTTTCTGTTCTTCCTGGTGACAGCCATCGCCTACGGGCGCACCACAAGGGCCCTGGCAGACTGGAACGACCTTCCGAAAATGCTGGCAAAGAGTATCAACTCCATGGTCAATTTCATGGTCATTGCCCTGCCGGCGTCTGTGTTCATCTATCTGTTCAACGCCTCCAATATTCCTACGGTTCTGGGGGCGGCTGGGGCAGCGTGGATTAAGTCCACGGGGATAAACGGGTTCGGACTTATGCTAATGATTGTGCTGTTCTCCACATTCCTGAACCTGTTTATGACCTCCGGGTCTTCCAAGTGGATGATTCTGGCGCCGATCCTGATTCCCATGTTCTATGCCATCGGATTCAGTCCGGCCCTGACTACTGTGGCATACCGGATCGGGGATTCCGCCACCAACGCCATTGCCCCCATCTCCTCGGACGTGGCGCTGATTGTAGGCCTTCTGGGAAAGTATAATACGGACCCGGAGAGAACCCCTGGTATGGGAACCGTGTTTGCCGGCTGTATGCCTTATGCCATTGCCACCATGCTCACAGAGCTGGTGATCCTGGCTCTATGGTGGATACTGAATCTGCCTCTGGGGCCGGGAGTTCTCATGTTCTTCTAAAGCATGAAATTTCTGTCAGGAGGATACAGCGGTGAAACAGAATGAGAAATGGACAGATTATCTGATGATTGTGGCCGGTTCCTTCATTATGGGGTTTGCCATCAAAAACATGTATGATCCCATGAACCTGGTGACCGGTGGGGTATCCGGCGCTGCCATTATCGTCAAGAGCCTCATAGGAATTCCCCTTTGGGCCACTAACACGGTTTTAAATATCCCTTTGTTTTTGGCAGCCTGGAGGCTGAAAGGGTGGAACTTTATCCGCAGAACCCTGGTGGCTACAATGTCCTTGTCTGTATCTCTCTATGTGATTCCGGAGATGCCCCTGGTGGAGGGGGATTTGTTTTTGTCCGCTGTCTTCGGAGGGATCATCTCCGGAGTGGGGACGGGCCTGGTGTTCTTATACCAGGCCACCACCGGGGGCACGGACATGCTGGCGGCTCTCATGCAGCTGAAACTGAGGCATTACAGCATTGCCCAGATCATGCAGTTTCTGGACGGCGCCGTGGTGGTGGCAGGAGCCTCCCTGTTCGGCATCCGTCATGCCTTCTACGCGATCCTGGCCATCTATGCGGTCTGCAAGGTGTCTGACGGGATTCTGGACGGGATGAAATTCGCCAAGCAGGCCGTGGTGATCTCTGACCGGAGTGAGGAGATCGCCGGACAGGTCATGGACCGGCTGGAGCGGGGAGTCACAGCCGTGGACGCCACAGGTATGTATTCCGGCCGGACCAGAAAGATGCTGTTCTGCGTGGTCTCCAGAAAGGAACTGGTGATCCTCCGGGATATTGTGAAACGGATTGATCCCAGGGCCTTTGTGATTGTAGATGATGTGCGGGAGGTGTTTGGGGAAGGATTTATTGAGGAGACATGATAAAGGGCGGAAGCAGCAGGGATACCGGGAGGTTGATGCTGCTTCCGTTTTCCTATTATTTTTTTCATATCCCGCAGTCTGTCATCCCTGACTCCAGGCTACAGCAGCCTCTCCAGCCGTTCCATAGCCTCCCTTGTACTATCATGATCCCCAAAGGAGGTAAGCCGGAAGTAGTTCTTCCCGTTCTCGCCAAATCCGGCGCCGGGGGTGCCTACCACCTGGGCCTGATGCAGGAGATAGTCAAAGAACTCCCAGGACTCCATGCCGTCCGGGCACCGGAACCAGATGTAGGGAGAATGGACACCGCCGAAGAAGAGGATGTTCTTCCTGGACAGGGTATCAGCGATCATGCGGGCATTCTCCTGGTAGTAGCGGATGTGATCCTGGCACTGGGCCATGCCTTCCTCGGTGAAGACAGCGGCAGCGCCTTTCTGGACAATATAGGAGGTTCCGTTGAACTTGGTGGACTGTCTCCGGTTCCACATGGCGTGAAGGGACAGTTCGCCCCCGCCGGAGGTGGGGAATACCAGTTCCTTTGGCACCACCGTGTAGCCGCACCGGGTCCCGGTAAAGCCGGCGGTCTTGGACAGGGAGCCGAACTCTATGGCACACTGTCTGGCCCCGGGGATGGCGTAGATGCTTCTGGGAAGGTCCGGGTCGGTGATAAAGGCCTCGTAGGCTCCGTCAAACAGGATCACCGCCTGCTCCCTTAAGGCATAGTCCACCCATTCTGTAAGCTGCTGTCTGCTGTACACGGCTCCCGTAGGATTGTTGGGAGAGCACAAGTAGATGATATCCGCGTGGAGACTGGGGTCCGGCATGGGAAGGAACCGGTTGCCCGCATTGCCCGGCAGGTAGGTGATCTGCTTTCCTCCCATGATATTGGAGTCCACGTAGACCGGATACACCGGGTCCGGGATCAGGATCACATTGTCCTGGGAGAACAGCTCGGAAATATTCCCGGTATCGCTTTTGGCCCCGTCGGAGATAAAGATATCCCCGGCATCCACAGTGACGCCGTTCCTTGCGTAATAGCCGGCGATGGCTTCCCGGAGAAACTGGTAGCCCTGCTCAGGCCCATATCCTTTAAAGGTGTCTGGGGAGGCCATGGCATCCACCCCTTCATGGAGTCCCTTTAAGGCCAGGGGAGTCAGGGGCAGTGTCACATCCCCGATTCCCAGGCGGATGATCTTCTGGTCCGGGTGGGCGTCTTTATAGGCGGCGACCCGGTGGGCGATCTCGGAGAAGAGATAACTTTCTTTTAAATTCTGGTAGTGTTCGTTTAACTTTGGCATGGGGGACCTTCTTTCTGTCAGCTTCTGTCATGGACGGATTCCGGTGCCCGGCATGCCTGAAACACACTGGTGAGGCGTTTCCGGTGCCCGGCATGCCGGAAACGCGCCAGTGAGGCGTTTCCGGTGCCCGGCACGCCTGAAACGCGCCGGTGACGGGTTTCAGCTCCGTCCCATGAGCAGCACTGCGTATGTTTCCCCGATTCTAGCAGAGAATAAAAAAAGAGTCAACCAAAAAATCGTTACTGTTCACGGGGGGCATCTTCTTGTCCGGCTATGCCGGACAAGAAGCATCGGGCGTCC
>CAJTOV010000173.1 GCA_910577765.1 uncultured Lachnospiraceae bacterium | reverse complement strand
CTGCGGAGTAGTGGGGCGGCCAAGCGGCACTGCGGAGTAGTGGGGCGGTCAAGCGGCACTGCGGAGTAGTGGGGCGGTCAAGCGACACTGCGGAGTAGTGGGGCGGCCAGGCCGCACTGCGAAGTAGCAATAAGGAACGAACGAAAGACCAAAAGGGCGGAAATCAATTATGAACATGAAAGTAAAAGTATTTTTCCTCTGCTTTTTCCTGGTCCTCACAGTCCTGACCGGCTGCGGGAAGCTGGCAGACATGAGCAGCACGGCCACCACCCCGGCACCTGTGGTGGTGGGACGTGAACAGGAATCAGAGGAAGAAAGCCTGGAGGAGGAAAGTCTTCCCCAGGAACTACAGACGGAAGAGCTGGTGCTGGACGAGAGTGCCAGCCGGATCCCGGTGAAAGCCAAAGGCATCTACATCTCGGCCAACGTGGCAGGGACCCCTGCCATTGTTGACCGGCTGCTGGAGCAGTTTGACCGGACAGAGGCCAACACCCTGGTGATTGATTTAAAAGACGATTTTGGACGTGTGGTATGTGAGATGGACAGCCCCCTGGTACAGGAGCTGGGGTCCGTCAAAGTTTATGTCCGGGATATGAAAAGCCTGATCAGCCGGCTGGAGGAACACGGCATCTATGCCATTGCCCGTATTCCTGCCTTCCGGGATTCATGGCTGGGGGACGTGAAGCCGGAATGGTGTCTGAAGAATGCAGACGGAAGCGTGTTCCGGGACCGGAATAACAATGCCTGGGTGAATCCCTACAAGCAGGAGGCATGGGACTATTTGCTGGAGATCTGCCTGGGTGCAAAGGAGCTGGGGTTTAAGGAAGTCCAGTTCGACTATCTGCGTTTCTGTACGGAAGCAGGCATGCAGAAAGTGGTGATTGACCAGGCAGATATTCAGGGCCGTTCCCGCACGGACATTATCTGCCAGTGTATGGAATATCTATATCCCAGGCTCAAGGAAAAGGGACTTTTTGTGTCCGCGGACGTCTATGGAGCCATCATAAACAGCAGTGTCAATGCCCAGGCCGTGGGCCAGGTCTACGGGGAACTGGCAAAGCATGTGGATTATATCAGTCCCATGATCTATCCTTCCCATTACGGAGACGGGAATTACGGGATTGATTATCCGGACACCCATCCATACGAGACGATCCTGGCAGCCTTAAACGACTCCAGAAAAGAGCTTTATTTTGCAGGGCTGGACGGGAGCCATACGGCCCAGGTGCGACCCTGGCTCCAGGACTTTACCGCATCCTGGCTGGAGCACCACATCAGCTACGGGCCAAAAGAGGTGCGGGCCCAGATCCAGGCCACCTATGATGCAGGCTATGATGAGTGGCTTCTGTGGGATGCTTCCTGCAATTACGACTGGGACGGGCTGTTGACACCCCAGGAAGCAGAGGAAGAGGCAAAACAGATTGCCCAGTCCCGGGCAGCCCTGCCGGAGACCACCTATGCCCAGGAAAGCACCCGGGCCCTGCTGACCGTGGCACCGGAGACCGGCCATGAGAAGCTGACCGTTGAACCGGATTCCGGGCAGGAGTTTCCGGAGGTACCCCAGGAGCCGGAGAGCAGCCGGGAGCTTCTGACCGTGGCGCCGGAGACGGAGAAAGCCCAGCCGGCGGCTGCACCGGTTTCCGGGGGAGACAGCGGTTCCCGGAATCCGCAGCAGGCCGCCGGGGAAGACAGCGGTTCCCGGACAGCACCGCCGTCTTCCGGGAATAGTCCGGACAACCGGGAAGTGCCGCCGGCGGCCGCATCGCCGGGACCGGGGGGAACCGTGGCACCGGCAGAGGGCCAGGAACCGGCCTCCGGGGATGCCGGGACAGAAGGCAGCCAGGAGATCGTGATCGTGCCGGAACCGGACCTTGGGGACACGCCTTCTGCAGGACCGGCAGGCCCCCCAGAGCCGGTGGAGGTAAGGATTCTGGATTAGGGGTCACAGCGTAACCGTTGAAAGGGGATCTGAAGGGTTGCGGAACAACACAGCCAGGAGGTGCATAGATGGAGCGGAAAGTCAGACCAGGGGAATTTTACCGTCATTTTAAGAATAAGCTGTACCAGGTACTTGCCGTAGCAGTCCACTCGGAGACCGGAGAGGAAATGGTGGTCTATCAGGCCCTGTATGGGGATTACAGGGTCTATGTGCGGCCATACCATATGTTTGTCAGTGAGGTGGACCGGGAAAAATATCCCCAGGCACAGCAGAAGTACCGGTTCCAGCAGGTGACGCCGGGGCAGGACACCGCCGGGCCCGGAGGAAAGAACCGGGCCGTGGAGACAGTCCGGCCCATAGAGACAGCCCAGGCCGTGGAGACAGCCCGGCCCATAGAGACGGCCCAGCCTATAGAGACAGCCCGGCCCATGGAGGAAGCCGCAGCCGGGGAAGCAGCCGGAAGGAAAGAACCGCCGCCTTCCGGCACAGCATCCCAGGTTCTGCTGGAATTTCTGGACAGTGGGGAATACAGGGACCGGCTGGCTATTCTGAAACGGATGGAAAAGACAGCCACCCAGAAGGAGCTGGACAGCATTTACACGGTTCTGGACATGAAGCCCCAGAAGGGAACCATCAAAGAACAGCTTGGGGCCGTGGCAGACTATCTGGCCATGCAGCACCGTTATGAGGGCAGGCATCTGCGGTGATCCCGGAGGGTCTGCCAGGAGGTTCACACAGTGTTTAATATTGAAGAAGAATTGAAGAAGCTGCCTGGACAGCCGGGGGTCTACATCATGCATGACGCCAGGGACGAGATCATTTATGTGGGAAAAGCCATCAGTCTCAAGAACCGGGTGCGCCAGTATTTCCAGAGCAGCCGGGGCAAGACCGCCAAGATCCAGCAGATGGTCTCCCGGATCGCCCGGTTTGAGTATATTGTCACAGACTCGGAGCTGGAGGCCCTGGTACTGGAGTGCAACCTGATCAAGGAGCACCGTCCCCGGTACAATACCATGCTCAAGGACGACAAGGCCTACCCGTACATCCAGGTCACCGTCTCCGAGGCTTACCCGCGGATTCTCTTTGCCAGGACCATGAAGAAGGACCGGAACAAATACTTCGGCCCTTACACCAGCGCAGGGGCGGTGAAAGATACCATTGACCTGATCCACAAGCTGTACCGGGTCCGTACCTGCAACCGGAACCTTCCCAGGGATACGGGAAAGGAGCGGCCCTGCCTAAACTACCACATCCACCAGTGCGATGCCCCCTGCCAGGGATATATCAGCCGGGAGGACTACGGGGAGAAGATCGCCCAGGCCCTGGAATTTCTCAACGGAAGATATGAGAAAATACTGGAGATTCTGGAGCGGAACATGCAGCAGGCCTCGGAGAACCTGGATTTTGAGAAGGCCATTGAATACCGGGACCTTCTGGACAGCGTGAAAAAGGTGGCCCAGAAGCAGAAGATCACCAGCAGCAGTATGGAAGACCGGGATATCATTGCCATGGCCCGGGATGAGGAGGACGCGGTGGTCCAGGTGTTCTTTGTCCGGGAGGGGAGACTCATCGGACGGGATCATTTTCACGTGACCGTAGGGGCGGCGGAGAACCAGGCCCAGATTCTCACCAGCTTTGTGAAACAGTTCTATGCAGGGACGCCCTTCCTGCCAAAGGAGCTGTGGGTTCAGGAGGAGCTGGAGGACAGTCCGGTAATCAGCCAGTGGCTCAGTGCCAGAAAAGGGCAGAAGGTCCGGCTGGTGGTGCCCAGGATCGGCCAGAAGGAGAAGCTGGTGGAGCTGGCAGAGAAAAATGCCCGGATGGTCCTTTCCCAGGACAAGGAAAAGATCCGGCAGGAGGAGCAGCGGACCACAGGGGCCATGAACCAGGTGGCCGGATGGCTGGGGCTTACAGGGGTGAAACGGATCGAGGCCTTCGATATCTCCAACATCTCCGGGTACGAGTCCGTAGGCTCCATGATTGTCTACGAAAACGGAAAGCCCAAACGCAGCGACTACCGGAAGTTCCGCATCCGCACCGTGGTGGGGCCCAATGACTATGCCTCCATGAAGGAGGTACTGACCAGGCGTTTCACCCACGGGATCAGTGAACGGCAGCAGATCCGGGAACAGGGGGTGGAGGAGGCCTTCGGCAGCTTTACCCGGTTCCCGGACCTTCTGATGATGGACGGGGGACGGGGGCAGGTGAACATTGCCCTGGAGGTACTGGAAGAGCTGGGACTGGACATTCCGGTCTGCGGCATGGTCAAGGACGACAGCCACCGGACCCGGGGGCTGTACTACCGGAACGTGGAGATTCCCATTGACCGGCATTCCGAGGGCTTCCGGCTGATCACACGGGTCCAGGACGAGGCCCACCGGTTTGCCATTGAGTACCACAGAAGTCTCCGGGGCAAGGACCAGGTCCACTCGGTGCTGGATGATATTCCCGGCATCGGGGATACCCGGCGCAAGGCCCTGATGCGGCAGTTTAAGTCCGTGGAAGCCATCCAGGCAGCCACCAGGGAAGAGCTGTGCCAGGTGCCGGGGATGAACCGGCGGGCAGCAGAAAGCGTGTATACCTTTTTCCGCACACCCCACAAGCCGGAGATTCCGGAATAAGAGCATGAAACGGTTACCAGTTTACAGACGGCAACGGTCCGCACGGCGGGAATGAGCGGCCGGAACCGTTACCACAGACTTATAGAAGAGGTGCAGCCATGTTTGGAGTGACCATTACAGAATTGATGAACAAGATGAACCTGACCAGCATGATCCCGGAGATCGACACGGACAAGATCGTCCTGTCCCATCCGGACGTGAACCGCCCGGCCCTTCAGCTTACGGGATTTTTCGACCATTTTGACCGGGAGCGGGTGCAGATCATCGGGTTCGTGGAGCAGGAGTATATCAAGACCCTGACCCGGGAGCGCAAGATCGAGATCTATGAGAAGCTGCTTTCCAGCGAGATTCCCTGCCTGGTGTACAGCCGGGGGCAGTCACCGGATACGGACATGCTGGATTTGTGTCTCCATCACCAGGTGCCCTGCTTTGTGTCGGAGCAGACCACCTGCGCCCTGATGGCCAAGATCATCCGCTGGCTCAACGAGAAGCTGGCCCCCAGTATCAGTATCCACGGGGTACTGGTGGACGTGTTCGGTGAGGGCGTTCTGATTATGGGGGAAAGCGGCATCGGCAAAAGCGAGGCAGCCCTGGAACTGATCAAGCGGGGCCACCGGCTGGTTACCGACGATGTGGTGGTGATCCGCAAGATCAGCGACGAAAGCCTCATCGGAAGCGCGCCGGATATTACCAAGCATTTTATTGAACTGCGGGGCATAGGGATTATTGATGTCAAGTCCCTGTTCGGTGTGGAAAGCGTCAAGGACATCCAGTCCATTGACATGGTGATCAAGCTGGAGGACTGGAACAAGGACAAGGAGTACGACCGGCTGGGGCTGGAGGACCAGTACACGGAATTTCTGGGCACCAAGGTGGTCTGCCACAACATCCCCATCCGTCCAGGCAGAAACCTGGCCATTATTGTGGAGTCTGCCGCCGTCAACTACCGCCAGAAGAAGATGGGATACAATGCGGCCAAAGAGCTGTACAACCGGGTCCAGGCCAATCTGGGCAATTCCGGGCTGTAACCGGCGGACAGGAAAACGCAGGGGGGATTGTAATGGGAACATTTGCAGAAGAACTGGAGAGGCTTGTACCGGAAGGAAGACTGCGGCGGAAGGAGCCCATGGAAGCCCATACCACCTTCCGGGCCGGAGGACCGGCAGACTATTATGTGGAGCCGGAGAACGGGGAAATGCTTTGGGCCGTGCTGGATTTGTGCCGGCAGAAGGGAATTCCCTTCTACATTCTGGGCAACGGAAGCAATCTGCTGGTGGGGGATCTGGGCTATCCGGGGGTCATGGTGGCCATGGGAAAGGACTGGTCCCGGGTCAGGGCCGACGGCTGCAGCGTCCGGGCCGGGGCCGGGGCGCTGCTTTCCACCGTGGCAAAGACAGCCCTGAAAAACAGCCTGACAGGGCTGGAATTTGCGGCGGGGATTCCCGGCACCGTGGGAGGAGCCGTGGTGATGAATGCCGGGGCCTACGGTTCCGACATGTCGGCGGTACTGGAGCAGGTGACCGTGCTGGCGCCTGACGGAAGAATTCTGAAACTGGAGAAGGAAGCCCTTGGGCTGGGATACCGGAGAAGCTGCATCCAGGACCAGGGCTATGTGGTTCTGGAGGCAGAGTTTGGACTGGAATCCGGCCAGGCAGGGGAGATCCAGGCGGTCATGGAGGACCTGGCTGTCAGGCGCAGAACCCGGCAGCCTCTGGAGTACCCAAGCGCAGGCAGCACCTTCAAACGGCCGGAAGGGTATTTTGCCGGAAAGCTGATTGAGGAGGCAGGCCTGAAAGGACTGGCCCTGGGCGGTGCCCAGGTATCGGAGAAGCACTGCGGCTTTGTGATCAACCGGGGGCAGGCTACGGCAGCGGACATTCTGGGGCTGTGCCGCCTGGTTCAGAAGCGGGTGAAGGAACATACCGGCGTAACTCTGGAACTGGAGGTAAAGCTGCTGGGAGACTTTGGAGGACATAAGTATGAAGCTGGTGATAGTGACGGGAATGTCAGGAGCCGGAAAGACGATTGCACTTAAGATGCTGGAGGACCTGGGCTTTTACTGTGTGGACAATCTGCCCATCCCCCTGATGGAGCCGTTTACCAGGCTGGCCATGGAGAAGCCGGCGGCCCATGAGCGGATGGCCCTGGGAATCGATATCCGCAGCGGGGAAGAGCTTCCCAGGCTGAAACAGGTGCTGGAGGAATGGGCCCAGGACGGGATGCCCTGCCAGATTCTGTTTCTGGATGCCGGTGACGAGACTCTGGTGAAGCGGTACAAGGAGACCAGACGTTCCCATCCCCTGGCCGGCAAAGGCCGGGTGGACAGCGGAATCCGGCTGGAGCGGGAGAGGCTGGCATTTCTCAAACAGAAGGCGGATTTCATCATCGATACCAGCCAGCTTCTGACCAGGGAGCTGCGCCAGGAGCTGGAGAAGATCTTCCAGGAGGATTTAAAGTACCAGAACCTGTTTATTACGGTGCTGTCCTTTGGGTTCAAGTACGGCATCCCGGCAGATGCGGACCTGGTGTTTGACGTGCGGTTTCTGCCAAATCCTTATTATGTGGAAGAGCTGCGGCACCATACCGGGGAGGAGGTCCAGGTCCAGGACTATGTCCACCGGGGCGGCACGGCCAGGGAATTCTTGGGAAAGCTGTGTGATCTGCTGGAATTTCTGATTCCCAACTATATTCTGGAAGGCAGGAACCAGCTGGTGGTGGCTGTGGGCTGTACCGGCGGCAAACACCGGTCCGTGACCATTGCCAGGGAGCTGTACCGGTATCTGGAACGCCATGAAGAACTGGGGCTGAAAATCGAACACCGGGATATGGATAAGGACCGGGTTATACCAGTACTGCCTTGCGGAAATTCCAGTGAATAAAGCACCCGC
>CAJTOV010000172.1 GCA_910577765.1 uncultured Lachnospiraceae bacterium | reverse complement strand
ATATCCGGATAAGCCCGTAATCCCTGGGAAAGCAGCCTGCATGGAATTTGAATACATCCGCCATGGAACAACCAGCCTGACCGGCTTTTTTGACGTTGCAACAGGGCGTATGGAACAGCCCTGTTTAAATCCCACACGTACAGAAAATGATTTCGTAGAAGCCCTGTGTGCACTGGTCGAAACAGATCCGGACGCATCATGGACGATTGTCTGTGATGGACTGAACACACATAAATCAGAAAGTCTGGTGCGTTTTGTCGCAGAGCAGTGCGGCCTGACGGAAGACCTTGGCCGCAAAGGGAAATCCGGCATATTAAAAAGTCTGGAAAGCCGTGCAGAATTTCTCCATCAGGAAGAGCACCGGATACGCATTGTATATACGCCAAAGCATTGTTCATGGATGAACCAGATTGAAATCTGGTTTGGCATCCTAAACCGTCGTTTGCTCAAAAGGAAGAGCTATCGATCCGTTGAAGAACTGGAAACCAGTATTCTACGTTTTATTGAACAATATAACCTTATGGCAAAACCATTTAAATGGACTTATAAGGGTGTGCCTTTGGCAGCATAGCATTACTTAATTATTAATGCAAGGCAGTACTAGGCTCATGTTGCGCATTCGCCAAGTGTTCAATGCGTCGCTCACGGGCCTTGCGGCCCTATGGAAAAAGCCGGATAAGACGCTGCTTATGTGCAAGCACAACACAGCGTCTTATCCGGCTTTTTCCGCACTGCTTTTGGCTTTCGTGAATATTATATCACACTGCCTTCCATTTATCTACGGAAACTTTGGTCAGTCTATCCTCTGCCGTCTTTCCCGGCCACCGGTGATCCGGCGCCCAGGTATCCGTGGCTTCTGCCTTCTGCATCGTCTGTGATCCAGAAAGCATACAGCCTTGCATGGTTCAGAAGGAACCGGACGCGGATCTTCTCCGGAAGGCCCTTTAAGGCCGGGGTCCCGTCCCAGGTTACCTGCTGCTTTGTGCCGTCCTGGCAGACCACCTGGCACTTGTCCCGGCTGTAGGCCGGAATCACCTTTCCTGTCTCATCCAGAAGCTCTGCCCGCAGGCTCCCGCCCCGGCAGTCTGCATTGACAAAGAAATATTCCCCGCTGCAGGCCAGGACCTCTGAGGTCAGGCTCCCTCCGGCTCCGTCTTTATCATACATGCAGGCGAACCCGTCCCGGCGCAGCTTTGCAAGCCCTACCCCGCCGCCGGAGTATTTGTGGTGGCCGAACCGGGGAGAGTCACCGGAAAATGCCGAGTAATAGAAGTATAGTTCATCCTCCTGGACCGTGCAGATCCCTCCTGCCGGATGGAGATAACCGTAATCCCAGGTTCCCGGTGTCCGGGAGGATGCAAGGAAATCCCCATACTCTCCCCGGGAGAAATGAAAGCCGTCCCGGCTGAATCCCAGCTTTAAATCATTGATCTTCGGCATCCCCGTCCGTCCGCAGACGAAGTTGGGGGGACCCATGAACACCGAGTACACGCCCAGCATAATGCTCTCATAGGCCACGGCATCCAGATTGTAGATCTGGGTATAGTATCCCAGCTCCGGGTCCGGCCTGTCGAAAATATCGGTCCTGGCCCAGAAGCGGATGTCCTCCTCCTTCCACCCGCCGTCTTCCAGAAAATCCTCCCGTTCGCAGTACCCTCTGGTCCTTACCCGACTGTCCAGCTTCGAGAAGGTCCGCAGGCTGAACACCCACTTTTTCCGGAAGGGATTGTAGAAAAAGGTGGTATTGTCCCCCATGGCCCGGGTCTCCCCGGTCTGCTGCCAGTGAATCCCGTCCCCGGACTGGCAGAATACTGCCACCTCCCTGGGGGCCACCGTGGTGGGATCGTCGTGGGCATGACGCGGCTTCTGGTGGTAATAGCGGTAATCCTTGTCAAAGCACCGGTAGAACACCAGCATCTTGTAACGTTCCTCCGGCTTTTCCGCCTGCTCATCCAGCCATACCATATCCCCGTCCCGCATGTAGCCGGGGATACGGTCCAGTATCCGCCCCGTCCCGGAAAGACGCTGCCAGTGAATTCCGTCCCTGCTTTCCGCGTAAGCACTTCCGTCAAACCAGCCTGCATGATACCACATTTTATACTTCCGGTCCTTCTGGTCAAAGAACACACCCCCATTAAAGGGGCAGGCGCAGGTACAGTAGCCGTCGTTAAGCTCCAGCTCTGTCTCCGGATACAGAACCGGGCTGCCGCAGGTCTCGGGCTTTCCGTATTCCCGTTTCAGGTCTGTGTCCGCAATAAGAAAATCATCCACAAACAACTGACGCCCCACGGAAATGTCTATGTACTCCGGCTTATTCTCCAGATAGGGAACCGGCAGGGGCCGGTCCAGAGTCGTCTCCTCCATCCGGGGCGGCCACTGGTCCGGCAGGATAATATTGTTGTACAGTCGTTCCATAATTCTCCTTACTGGGCATTTCCCATATTCCAACTACATTCCGGCTATTCTTCCTCTTTATACAGCACCCAGGTCAGCCCAAATGCCACCGCAAACCCGATGCTGCAGGCAATGAGATATTTCCCAAGCTGCCCGTTTAAATACAGCAGCATGCCGGGAAGAGCCGTAATGGACATGCCTGTGCCTGCCAGTCCCATAAGGGATGAGAAGACACCGGCGCATCCGCCGCCGATACAGCCGCACACAAAGGGAATCAGTCTGGGCAGGTTTCCGCCGAAGATCAGCGGCTCCGTAATTCCTAAAAATGCCGGCACCACCGACGTAAAATAAAGGGATTTCTGCTTCTTGTCCCGGGTCTTTAAAGCGGCTGCGATCCCGGCTGCTCCCTGGGCTACAATGGCGCCGCATACCAGGGTGTTGAAGGGGTTCATCCCCGTATTGGCCAGAAGCTCGATCTCCAGGGCCTTGAAGGTATGGTGCAGTCCGGTGATTACCACCGCCTGCTGCAGGGCACCTACCAGGAAGCCTCCGATTCCCAGAGGAATATTCATCAGGGCTGCAATGGCCGCCACCAGCCATTTCTCCACCAGATGCATCACCGGTCCGATCACTACCAGGCCTACCACCAGGCTGCCCAGAAGCGTCATGAAAGGCGTCACGATCAGGTCCAGCACATCCGGCACCACCTTCCGCAGCCCCTTCTCCATTTTAGCAGCAATGATACCAAGAATCAATGCCGGAAGTACGGAACCCTGGTATCCCACAATGGGAATGGAAAGTCCCGCAAGATTTAAGTACATGGGCTCCACTGCCCCGCTGGCCACCTGGTTGGCATTGGGAAGCTGGGGGGCCACCAGCATCAGGCCGATGACAAAGCCCAGGGCCGGGGAAGCGCCGAACCGCTTCATCACAGAGTAAGTAACCAGAGCCGGCAGGAATCCAAAGGCCGTATCAATCAGCACCTGGGACAGGGACAGCAGGGTCGGGTCCAGCTGCACCCCCAGATTGGTGATCAGGCTCCGGACACCCATAAACAGTCCCGTGGCCACCAGAATGGGGATGATAGGCAGAAATACATCTCCCAGCAGCCGGGACGCCATCTGGAACACGTTCATATGGACTGCCGTGGCGTCTGCCTTGGTCATCATGCCTCCCTGGTCAAATCCGGTTAAGTCCATGACCTCTGCATACACCTTGTTGACAAAGCCGGTTCCCAGGACTACCTGGTGCTGGCCCGAGGCCAGAAAGCTTCCCTTGACCCCCTCAATTTCCTCAATCTCTTTCTTCCGGAATGCTCCCGCATCCTTCAGTACCAGACGCAGTCTGGTAGCGCAGTGCTCAACATTCAGGATATTTTCCTTTCCGCCAACATACTGCAAAATCTGTTCCGCAACCTGCCGTTCCTTTCCCATGGCTTTTCCTCCTTGTTGATTTGTAACGGTTCATTTTTCTCTGCACACAGTCTATGGCTGCCCCATATTCGTGTGCAATCTTGCACGCGCGTGCATTACTTGTAATTAAAGAATATATTATTTTTTCTGGAAGTCAAGAGGGTTTTTTGTACATTTTCACGTTACCCTGCATGGGGCAGGGGAAACGGGAGGGGAAGAACTGGAGGAAAAGACGGGAGACCCGCCGGCAAGGCAGTTTTTGTCCGGGTTTCCCCATGGAGCTGGCGCCTGCTGCGCCCATATGAAAACGGCAGCCCCGGTTTCCCGGAACTGCCGTATGTATCTGTTACGCAGTATATGATTCCCCTGGCCCCATCCCCGTTCTGTCCAGGGCGCCCTCTGCACCTGGACGCCGTTCCTTTGCAGACCCACAGATGCCGCAGACATCCGGCACTTTCCTTACTGTTATTTCCGCAAGGCAGTACTGGTAGACTCCCGCACAATCAGTGCAGGGGACAGGTACAAGGTTTCCTCATCCTCATTTCCCTGCATGTACTGGATCAGCAGGGCCACGGCGCTTTTGGCGATCTCGTCCACCGGGGAGGCCACGGAGGTCAGGGTGGGGATCATCCGTCTGGCCAGAATGGTGTCGTTGTAGCCGCACACCACCACATCCTCCGGCACCCGGACCCCCCGTTCCATCAGGGCGCGGACCAGGTCGCTGGCCGCAATGTCGCTGTGGGCAAACCAGGCCGTAATCCCCCGGGGATCATGGGTCCCCAGATAATCACTGACAATCTCATAGGCTTTCTGGTTCTCCGCCGTCTCATGCTGACGGCACTCCAGAACCGCCTCCGGGCACAGCCCGTACTCTTCCAGGCCTCCCTTAAAGCCAGCCAGCTTGTCATTGCCTGTCTGGGACTGGACCGGTCCGATGTAACCCATACGCCTGTGTCCCAGACTGTAGAAATGGCGGGCCACCTGGCTTCCCCCCTCCTCGGAACTGATGACGATATTCTTCCGGTCCGTCATCTTGTACAGGCTGACCATGGGAATCCCCAGACCGGAGTAAAACCGTTTGCTGGGCTCCCCGATGGGACGGACAATAAGGCCGTCCACCTTTCTGCCCTGGAACCGTCTGATGATATTGACCTCCCTGGCCCGCTCCCGCTGGGCATCCCCCACGATCACATTGTAGCCTTCCCGTTCCGCCTCCCGGACGATGGCAGTCATCAGGGCCGCGTACAGAGGATTGGAAAGATCGGAAAAAAGCACCCCGATCAGGCTGGCATGGCTCCCTGCCAGACTCTGGGCCACCTGGTTAGGCTCATAGCCCAGCTTCCGTACCCAGTACATCACGTTGCTGCGGGTCTCCATCCGTATGGAAGGGTGGTTGGACAGCACCCTGGATACGGTGGATCTTGATACCTGTGCTGCCTTTGCAACATCTTCCATTGTCACCATATTGATTCTCCGTTCTCCTGTATGGTAAATGCCGAAGCTGTGCAGACGTTCCCAGACCGCTGCCTTACCACGTTTCTCTATACACCAGTACATCACTGCACTAATTCCCGAGCAACTGGCTCTTGCTGTCCGCGCCATCTGCTGTTGCAGCGGATGTGGTGTTTCTGTAAATAGTATACCGAAATAAAAGGGAGATTACAACTACTTCTCATCTGTACGTAACAGATACCCCGGCTGAACTGCTTCCTCTATACCCCCAAAGGAATATTTCTCCGCATATTCCCGGAACCGTTCCCGGAACTCCCGGCTGTCATTGCGGACACCCCGCAGGGTCTGGTGAAGGCTCAGACTGTGGTCTGCCATGTCCAGGACACACCCGGCAATATTGGAGCAGTGGTCCGCGGTCCGTTCCAGATTGGTTAAAAGGTCGGACCAGACAAATCCCGCATCCATGGAACAGCGCCCATGCTGCATCCGCAGAATATGGCGGGTACGCATCTGCTCCTTTAACTGGTCAATCACCTGCTCCAAAGGCTCCACCAGGGATGCTGCCTGCCGGTCATTCTCCAGAAAGGCCCGCAAAGCCAGATCCAGGATCTCACGGACAGCGGCAGAGAGAATGTCCAGCTCTGCTGCCGCCGGGTCGGTGAACTCCATCCCCCTGTCCGCCATTTCCTCCGCCGCCTCCAGCAGATTGACCGCGTGATCGGAAATGCGCTCGAAATCGCCGATTACCTTCAGCAGCCTGGCCGCTTCCCCGCTGTCCTCCTGGCTGATGGGCTTGGCACTGAGCCGTACCAGGTAGGTTCCCAGAATATCCTCGTAATAATCGGTTTTCTCCTCCTTGTTCCGGACCTGCCTGGCAAGCTCCGGCCCGTAAGCTTCCAGGGCCTTCATGGCTTCCTTTAGGGACAGCACAGACAGCTTTGCCATGGAAACCGCCACCTCCCGGCACCGCTCCAGGGCAATGGCCGGCGTTGCCAGAAGACGTTCATCCAGGTCCGGCTGCTCTTCCCGGTGGACAGCATCCGGCACCAGCCGGTTCACCAGCTGCTCCAGCACCCCGGCCAGCGGCAGCATCAGCAGGGTACACAGAATATTGAATACCGAATGGGCCACGGCAATTCCGAACAGGGATGCCGCCTCCTTCAGAAAAGCCGGAGCCAGCAGCGCCTGTATGAGACAGAACACGGTCAGCCAGACCGTGGTGCCGATGACATTGAACAGCAGATGTACCATGGCTGCCCGCTTCCCGTTTCTGCCGGCTCCCACAGAGGATACCATGGCTGTGACGCAGGTGCCGATATTCTGCCCCATGATAATGGGAACCGCCACCCCATAGGAGACCCCGCCTGTGGCTGCCAGGGCCTGGAGAATGCCTACGGAAGCGGAGCTGGACTGGATCACCGCTGTCAGAAGGGTCCCTGCCAGCACCCCGAAGACCGGATTGTTAAACAGAAGAAGGAAATTGCCGAATTCCGGCACATCTTTCAGCCCGGAGACGGCACCGGCCATTTCCTCCATGCCCAACATCAGGGTGGCAAATCCCAGCAGAATCATACCCGTGTCTTTCTTTCTGCCGTCCTTTGTAAACATATAAAAGATGATTCCGGCCAGGGCCAGCACCGGTGTAAAGGAGGAAGGCTTCAACAGCCGGATAAACAGATTCCCGCTGTCAATTCCCGCAAGGCTTAACAGCCAGGCCGTAATGGTGGTGCCGATGTTGGCTCCCATAATCACATGGATGGCCTGCCGCAGGGTCATGAGCCCGGAGTTTACAAACCCTACTACCATGACCGTGGTGGCAGAGGAGCTCTGGATCACCGCCGTAATGCCAAGTCCGGTGAAAAGCCCCGCCGCCATGCCGGTAGTAAGTCTGCCCAGCAGGGAACGGAGCTGTCCCCCTGCCCTGCGCTCCAGGGCCTGGCCCATGATGCTCATGCCAAACAGAAACAGGCTTAAGCCTCCGGCCAATGTCAGAATATCGAAAATGTCCATAAATTTCATTCCTTTCCAGGGCGTGCAGACGGGGCATGGTTTTGTCTCCCCATTCTGCACCCTGATGTTAGTTTATGAAATTTCGTCCATTCAATTCAGAGAAGTATTGTCAAGTGTGTTTGTAAACTTTTTTCGTAAATGCCATATTTTCGTAACAGTTCAGACGGGCAGCAAATCTTGTGAGAAAGTGTGTTGCAAACTCGCT
>CAJTOV010000171.1 GCA_910577765.1 uncultured Lachnospiraceae bacterium | reverse complement strand
CGCGTTTACCGCGCTGACCGTAAGAAAACGCAGCGGTCGCGGGCATACGGCCCATGGCGTTAGCGATTCTGATTGGCCGTATGCCGTAACAGTTCAAGGGGGATCTGGACTGTTACTCTTTTTGTGTTACTATTCGCGGGGGACATCTTCTTGTCCGGCATAGCCGGACAAGAAGCATCGGGCATGGGCTGTACAGCCGTACCGGTCTGTCCCTGGTCTTTACTGCATCTCGTACACGCCGTTGACAATCTTCACAGCCTTGGGGGCC
This sequence comes from uncultured Lachnospiraceae bacterium, assembly GCA_910577765.1. Classification (GTDB taxonomy): domain Bacteria; phylum Bacillota; class Clostridia; order Lachnospirales; family Lachnospiraceae; genus Brotaphodocola. The sequence goes on along the minus strand of CAJTOV010000171.1, from coordinate 7,206 downwards.
TTACCGGTCTCACCGGCTGCGTCCCAGGTCATGGCTTCACCGGTCAGGCCGTCTATGGAGATCTCGGTCATGGCGGTCTTCATGGCGTCACAGATTGCGGAAGCGTCCATGTCTGCGGTGATTCCGGCCTTCTCGGCGGCTGCCTTGATGGCGTAGACTGCATCATAGGAATCTGCTGCAAACTGGTTGGGCTCAATACCGTAAGCAGCCACATAGTCTGCGGTAAACTGCTTGCTGCCTTCCTCGGTTGCGGAGAACGGAGTCAGAAGCATCACGTCCTCTGCCAGGGCAGTGTCAAAATTCTTCACGGACAGAATGCCGTCCATACCGTCCACACCGAAGAAGATGGGAGCGAATTCCTTGTCAGAAGCCTGCTTTAAAATCACGGAAGCCTCCTGGTAGTAGATGGGCAGGAACACCAGCTCTGCGCCGGCCTCCTTCATCTTGTCCAGCTGTACGGAGAAATCCGTGTTGGTGTCAGCGGTAAATGCCTCGTCCGCAACGATCTCCAGGCCATGATTACCGGCCTCGGCCACAAAGGACTCACGGATACCTGCGGAATATTCGGTGGAGCTGTCATAAATGATACCGATCTTGGTAGCCAGCCTGTTGTCACCGATATACTGGGCAGATGCGGTACCCTGGGCCGGATCGGCAAAGCATACACGGAACACATTGTCGGCAGCGGCACATTCTACGGCAGAGCCGGAGGGAGTAATCTGGAACAGATTGTCCGCCTGGGACTCGGCTGCCACTGCGATACAAGGCTTGGAAGTGGTGGCGCCCACCAGCATCTGCATGCCCCAGTCTTTCAGGGTATTGTAAGCGTTCACAGCCTTCTCCGGGTCATGCTCGTCATCCTGGGCATTAAGCTCGATCTGGATGCCGTTGATACCGCCGGCTGCATTGATCTCCTTCACGGCCAGGTCTGCACCGTTGGCCACGGCCACGCCGTAAGCGGCTGCCGGACCGGTCAGGGGACCCATGACACCGATCTTGATGGTGCCGCCCTCTGCCGGGGCCGCATCGCCCTGGGCCTGGGTCTCATTGCCGGAAGCGGCCTGGGTGGCTGCCGCGGTAGTGCCGGTTCCAGTGGAACTGCCTCCGCCGCAGGCGGTCAGGGAAGCGGCCATCACTGCTGCCATACCGAAACAAACAAGTTTTCTCATAAATTGTTTCCTCCTCTTTCTGGGTATGTGCTCCCGCCTGTACTTCCCGGAACCTGCTGCAAAAGCCCGGTCCGGGAATCATCCCGGGATGCACAATCGGCTTCCCGTCACAGGAAAGCCCAGCCTTTAAGCTGAAAACAATTATAGTTGTATTGAAAAATCTTGTCAAGCTTTTTCGCGTTATAGCGGTAAAGAAATGTTTCCCATCGGTAACCGTTCAGATAACCCTTGAACTGTTACGGCATACGGCCATTCAGAACCGCTAACGCGATGGGCCGTGGACACTGACTCCCATCTACCGTCCGCTTTCCTGCCGTTTCCACTTGAAATTGGGAATCACGTCGCTCCAGTTCTGGATTCCGATGATGGCCTTGGCAAACTCGGTGGTTTCCAGGGTGCGGGTACGGATGTCAATATTTTTGTATACCTCCCAGGACTTTTTGCGTACCGTAGGCACAATATCATTGGGTTTCCCCATGTCGCACTTCCACAGTCCGTAGGACTGGGAAGCTGCCACCTCCGGCGGTGCATCCACCTGCCGGCTCATAATAAAGGCGTCAATATACGGGTTGCTGTCAATAATATAGTAGGCATAGGCAATGGCCGCTGCCTGCAGGTTCTGGTCTTCTCCACGGGTGGCGCTGGTGGAGGTAAAGCCCTGCTCCGACAGAATAATGTGGCGCACCGCACCGTCTGCCTGCCGCATCTGTGCCTCCTGCATATGGTCTGTCAGCACCTGGAGATTCTTCAGATTCAGAATCGGTGTATTGATATCTCCGGTAACCTTGCCGGACTGGTCGTCATCCCAGAATTCCGGCTCTGTCATAGGCACCGGATAGGGATGGTAGGCAAGCCCCCAGTCCATGGGCCCTCCTGCCCCGGCCAGGTCTGCGAACCGGTCAATAAACTGCCTGGCCGGATAGCTGTAAGGGCCGTCCGGGGAAGCCGAGTTCCAGTAATAATCCGTGGAAAAAAACAGCCTGTCATTCTGGTTGGTGCTTTTAATGGCCGTGTAGAAGATACGGAAGGCCCGCTCATATTCCTTCACATACTGGTCCAGCCCCATCTCCCCCATATAGTTCCAGTACTGGTTGTTGACCTCATTGCCAATGACCCAGTTGGATACCTTTCCGTAGGGGGAAGCCATACTGCCGTAACGTTCTGCCAGGAAGGAGGCAATGGCCTTAATGGTCTCGTATCCTTCCGGCGTGGAGGCATTAAACCCGTAATACAGAGCCTTTCCTGCCGGCTGCTTCGTCACACCCGGATAAAGAAGCTGGGGGGTACTGTCATTCCAGTCGTTAAGCAGAATAGCCGTGACGGTCATGCTCTTCTCGGACATCCGGCGGATCACCGTATCGTAGGTACTCACCAGATCCTTGTTGAAGTGATAGGTTTTCCCATCATAGGTGTAATCGATGCCGGAACCGAGAAGCCGGTTAAAAGGAATGTTCACATTGACATGGTTCACGCCCAGTTCAAAGGCGTCGGCCACCATGCCGGGTGTAGTCTCAATCAGCAGTCCCTTCTTGTTCTGGGCCGTCCGGTATGCATCCCGGTTCTTCGCCACAGCCTCCGGGTTGGTCACATAGGCCGTATTGCTGACCTGGGTATACTGCTCCCCGTCAAACACTGCCACCACAAACTTGGAATACAGCCGGTCCTCCTCCGTTCCCAGATTCAGGGGAACCCGGAAGGAAAGAGCATCCCCTTTGGTAATCCACCCGATATAATCACTCCTGCCCGTCAGATCATCCTCATAAGGCTTCAGCTCAAACAGATACAGATAATTATCGTAAAAAGCCGGGTCCGACCAGGAACCCTCCATCACGCCGTCCACCGCAATCTGCCCGTCCCCGCCGATGGCGCAGGACGTAATATGGGCAAATTCCGCAGGCGCCGGCTTCACCGGCTCTGCCGACCCAGTCTCTTTTGCCACTGCCGGCACAACATCTGCCCGGCTCTCTATATTCCCGATTCCGGACAGGACAGCTGCCGCCAGTGCAAATACTGCCAGCCCGGTTAATGTTCTCTGTTTCATATGCTTAAGCCTCCTTCTGATGTCTCAATACGCAACCACTCCGCCCTGCCGGCAATACAGCCCGGCTTTGCCGGAACACGCGAACCGGCTACCCCTCTATTATATTCACCAGAAATGGAAAAACAAGTCACCGCCGGCTTACGTTGTCTTACATTTTTCTTAACCGGTGACCGCTTCATTCCCTGGGACGCTGCACCGGCAGACCCCGGCGGATTCCCGCTTCCAGCACCTTCACCACCATATGGTCCGTTACTGCCCCGATCCCCAGAGACAGAACCAGACACACGAAAACCGGAACCGTAAGCTGCACTGCCCCAGGCATCCGGGAAGACATCCATCCGTTGTAGATAAAGTTCCCCAGGACAAACCAGTGGACCAGAAGCACCGAATAGCTGTACCTGCTGCCAAAAGCCAGCAGCCGCCCCAGAGGAGCCAGCCGCGGTTCCATCCGCAGCCCGGTTACAAATACTGCCATGGACATAAAGGTCATGAGAACCGACTGGTTGCAGACAATCTGCTTGTAATCCGCCCGTGCCCCCTGCATCCAGAAAGCCACCCCAAAAGCCGCTGCTCCGCCGGCGGCCAGCAGCCGGTCATACCGGCGCATCCAGTCCCGGGTCAGCAGATACCCCAGCAGGAAGATCCCCGGCCAGTCCCCCAGAAAGCAGCTTACCCCCACCATCTGTCCGGACCAGAAGGAGGCGGTGCGGACCCCCAGCAGAGCCAGAATCAGGACAAACAGCAGCTTTTCCAGCCGTTCCGGCAGGTCCCGCAGCATATACCGGAACGGGATCACCAGCAGATACAGCCCTGCCAGCACATACACCAGCCACAGATGGGGCGCCTCCACCAGGGTGCCGCCTGTCACCATCCGCAGATAATACCAGACCCAGGTACCTGCCCCGGTCCGGGTGATGCACATGCCTGCCACATAGAACCAGGCATACACAGCCAGGGGAAGCACCACCCCCATAAGCCGCTTCCGGACAAACTCCCCCACGGTTTCCTGCCGCCAGGGCAGAAGCAGGGCGCCGCTGATCAGCACAAACAAAAGGTTGCAGGTCAAAGCCCCCAGGGAAATGGCCCTGGCCGCCAGATGCAGCCGGGTCCCCTGGGGCAGTATCAGCACCGCCGGTTCCGCCACATGGACCACAATCACCAGAAATGCTGCCAGACACCGGATCAGATCCAGCCAGACCCGGCGGCTTTGGTCCTGGCCGGTCTTTTTCTTTTCCCCGCTCCACAGCCACAGTCCGCCGGCCAGAAACACCGCCATCATACATGCCCGCAGCCACTTTACCTGCCCCAGTACCATACCGGCAGTGACTGCCCTGGCCTCCACAGCCGGAACCACCCGGACCGCTTCCGGGACAAAATCCCCCCGGATCTCCAGCCGGAAGCTGTGGAAATCCCCGGCAGGCACCGTCAGGGCCGCCTCCCGGGTTCCTTCCATCATATACCGTTCCTTCCGGCTGAACCGGTCAAAATGGGCAGCAGGGTCCTCCTGGTAGTAAAGCACCACCACCGTATCCTTCTCCAGAGGCTCCCGGAAGGCAAAATGAATGTGCCCAGGACTCTGCTCCGTCTGGAACAGAATCATCGGCACATCTCCTGCCGCCCGGAAACGGCCATCTGCAATTTCATAATCCAGGACCGAAGAAGGCTCCAGGGCAGTTCCCCGGTCCTCCTGTCCATATCCCCGGCCTGCCCCATACCAGGCAAAGGCCAGCTCTGCCCCTGCGGCCAGACATACGCCTGCCAGCAGGGACAGCCATCTTTTTCTTCTTTTCATTTTGCGCCCCTTATTCTGTCCCGGCACCGGCTACTCCTGCCACGGCAGCGAGGAGCTTTCAATCTTTTTATCCCGGAGCATCAGATCCTGCACTGCCTCTTTTGCCGGCTTTCCTTCAAAAAGCACCTGGCAGACTTCCTCAACAATAGGCATCTGGATGCCGTACTTTCTGGCAAGCCCGTATCCGGCTCTGGCAGAGTATACCCCCTCCACCACCATCTTCACTTCCGCCATGGCCTCCTCCATGGAATATCCCTTTCCGATCAGGATGCCTGCCCGCCGGTTCCGGCTGTGCATGCTGGCGCAGGTGACAATCAGGTCACCGATACCCGACAGTCCCCCAAAGGTCTGCTGCTTCCCGCCCAGGGCAGTGCCCAGGGCAGTGATCTCGTAGATCCCGCGGGTGATCAGGGCTGCCTTGGTATTGTCCCCGTAGCCCAGGCCGTCGGCAATTCCTGCTGCCAGGGCAATGACATTTTTCAGTGCCCCGCCGATCTCGATGCCCAGAATATCCGGGCTGGTGTAAACCCGGAACACAGGACTCATAAACTGGTTCTGGATGTAAACCGCCGTCCGTTCATCCCTGGCTCCCACCACGCAGGTGGTAGGCAGGCCGCGGCTCACCTCCTCCGCATGGCTGGGCCCGGACAGCACTGCCACATTGGCCTCGGGAAGCTCTTCCTCCAGAATGGCTGACAGAGTCATCAGGGTAGCTTCCTCGATTCCTTTGGCCACATTGACAATCAGCTGGCCGAACCGGCAGTGGGGAGCCATGGCCTTTGCCGTCTGCCGCACATAAATGGAGGGCACCGCCATGACCAGAATGTCTCTGCCGGACATAGCTTCTTCCAGGCTGGTGGTCAGCACCATATCCTCCGGCAGCATAAGGTCCGGCAGATTCTTTACCTGGCGGGTCTTTTCCATGGAACGGATTTCCTCCGCCAGGGCAGACCACACGGCTACCTGGTGTCCGCCTTTATAAAGCATGCTGGCCAGGGACATGCCCCAGGTGCCGGCACCGATGATACTGATATTTGCCATACTGCTACTCCTTCTTCTTTGCTCCGATTTTATTCTCCGTTCCGCTTAACAGCCGTTTGATATTGCTGCGGTGGCGCCAGATGCCCATACCGCCGATGACCAGGGCCACGGCGGAAAATTCCGGAAGGACACCCGCCCGGAGGCCATAGTCTCCCCGGTACCCAAAGAAAAGCATCCAGAACATAAAGATCACCATCACCAGAATGGAGCCCAGGGATACATACCGGGTCGCGGCCACCACCCCTGCGAATACAGCCAGACACACCAGCATGACCCGCCAGTCTGTGGCAGCCAGAAGCCCGGCGGAGGCGGCGATTCCCTTGCCTCCCTTAAAGCCCATGAAGAAGGGGAAATTGTGTCCCAGGATCACGCCGAAACCGGTGTACAGCAGATACAGGTACACCAGGTCCGGCTGGGCCCGGAACAGATACCGGGTCACCAGGCAGGCCAGGATCATCTTGGAACAGTCCCCGATGAAGACGATGAGCCCCGCCTTCACTCCCATGACCCGCAGTACATTGGTGCTGCCGGAATTGCCGCTTCCGTAGTTGCGGATATCCATCTGGTGCATTTTCCCATAGAAATAACCGGTCTGACACAGACCGAAACAGTAGCCCATAGCCAGGCAGAGGATTCGCTCCATCCCTACTCCTTTCCGGAACGCTCACGGATGAGAAATTTCAGCGCCGTTCCGCGGAAACCAAATGCTTCACGGATGCGGTTTTCCAGATAACGCACATAGGAAAAATGCATCAGTTCCTTGTCATTTACAAAAATCACAAAGGCAGGCGGCTTCACGGCCACCTGGGTCATATAAAACAGTTTCAGCCGCCGGCCCTTGTCTGAAGGCGGCTGCTGGAGGGCTACGGCCTCGGTCATGATCTCGTTGAGAACTCCGGTGGCAATCCGCAGGGTCTGGTTCTCCCGGACCATGTCAATAAGCTCAAAGAGCCGGTTCAGCCGCTGGCCCGTGACTGCGGAGATGAAAACCAGCTCCGCGTAAGGCATGAAGGACAAGGTCTCCCGGATGCGGTTTGTGAACTGGTAGATGGTCTTGTCATCCTTCTGGATGGCATCCCACTTATTGACGGCAATGATCATGCCCTTGCCCCGGTCATGGGCGATTCCGGCGATCTTGGCATCCTGCTCCGTAACCCCTTCCG
>CAJTOV010000170.1 GCA_910577765.1 uncultured Lachnospiraceae bacterium | reverse complement strand
GATGGCGCGGATAGCGAGTGCTATTTACTCGGGAATTAGTGCAACGATGTACTAGGCGGTATGCGTGCAGATAATGAGTGACCGTCCAGCCGGACGGCCGCTATAATGACAAGTTCCACATGGAGGGATTAACATGGATTATATTGTATCAACCTTTACTAATCTTCTTCATCAGACTGCTTTTCTGAACCTGACCGGCGGCAATCTGCTTATGATTTTCGTGGCTCTGTTCTTCCTGTTCCTGGCTATCCGGTACGGGTTTGAGCCGCTTCTGCTGGTTCCGATCGCATTCGGTATGCTGTTAGTAAACATCTATCCGGATATTATGGCGTCTCCTGAAGATACATCCAACGGCGTAGGCGGACTGCTTCATTACTTCTTCCTCTTGGACGAGTGGAGCATTCTTCCTTCCCTGATTTTCATGGGCGTAGGTGCCATGACAGACTTTGGTCCCCTGATTGCCAATCCCAAGAGCTTTCTTCTGGGAGCGGCAGCCCAGTTCGGTATCTATGCGGCGTATTTCATGGCTATCTTTATGGGCTTTAACGACAAGGCGGCAGCCGCCATCTCCATCATCGGCGGAGCCGACGGCCCCACCTCCATCTTCCTGGCAGGAAAGCTGGGACAGACCGAGTACATGGGCCCCATTGCAGTGGCCGCTTACTCCTACATGGCTCTGGTACCCATTATCCAGCCGCCCATTATGAAGCTTTTGACCTCGGAGAAGGAGCGTAAGATCAAGATGGAGCAGCTTCGTCCGGTTTCCAAGCTGGAGAAGATTCTGTTCCCCATCATTGTTACCATCGTGGTGTGTCTGATCCTTCCCACCACAGCTCCCCTGGTAGGTATGCTGATGCTGGGCAATCTGTTCCGTGAGTCCGGCGTAGTCAAGCAGCTTCAGGAGACTGCCAGCAATGCCCTGATGTACATTGTGGTTATCCTGCTGGGTACTTCCGTAGGCGCTACCACCAGTGCTGAGGCATTCCTGAAATTGGATACCCTGATGATCGTGGCCCTGGGTCTCATCGCCTTTGCCTTCGGCACCATGGCCGGTGTTATCTTCGGCAAGATCATGTGCGTGGCTACCGGCGGCAAGGTGAATCCGCTGATCGGTTCTGCCGGTGTATCGGCAGTGCCTATGGCAGCCCGTGTGTCCCAGAAGGTGGGTGCCGAGGCTGACCCCACCAACTTCCTGCTGATGCATGCCATGGGTCCCAATGTGGCAGGCGTTATCGGTACGGCCGTGGCTGCAGGTACCTTTATGGCAATCTTCGGTGTAGGCTGAGTGCATGAGGACAGCCTGTCTGCCGGAGCCGGCAGGCAGGACTGGCTGATGATGGTTAATTGAGTGAAATTAGGAGGAAAATAAAATGGCAGTAGAGAAAAAGCCGGTTAAGATTGTGGAGACTGTCCTGCGTGATGCGCACCAGTCCCTGATCGCGACCAGAATGAGCACAGACCAGATGCTTCCCATCATCGACAAGATGGAGCAGATCGGTTACTATGCGGTAGAGTGCTGGGGCGGCGCCACCTTTGATGCTTCCCTTCGTTTCCTGAAAGAAGATCCCTGGGAGAGACTGAGAAAGTTAAAGGCCGGGTTCAAGACCACCAAACTGCAGATGCTGTTCCGTGGACAGAACATTCTGGGATACAACCATTATGCAGACGATGTGGTAGAGTACTTCGTGCAGAAGTCCGCTGCCAACGGAATCGACATCATCCGTATCTTTGACTGTCTCAATGACCTGCGCAATTTGCAGACAGCCGTCCGGGCTGCCAACAGGGAGAAGGCCCACGCGCAGATTGCCCTGTGCTATACCCTGGGCGATGCCTACACCCTGGATTACTGGAAGGACATTGCCAAGAAGATCGAGGATATGGGAGCCAACTCCATCTGTATCAAGGACATGGCCGGCCTTCTGACCCCCTACGCCGCAGAGGAACTGGTAAGTGCCTTAAAGGAGTCTACAGACCTGCCCATTGACCTGCATACACACTATACATCCGGTGTGGCTTCCATGACCTACATGAAAGCCGTGGAGTCCGGCTGTGATATTATCGATACGGCTATGTCGCCTCTGGCCCTGGGTACCAGCCAGCCGGCTACGGAGGTGATGGTGGAGACCTTCCGGGGAACTCCTTACGATACGGGCCTTGACCAGGTGAAGCTGGCTGAGATTGCCGATTACTTTGCACCCCTGCGGGAGCAGGCATTAAAGAGCGGCCTTCTCAATCCCAAGGTTCTGGGCGTCAACATCAAGACACTCCAGTACCAGGTGCCCGGCGGTATGCTTTCCAACCTGGTGTCCCAGCTTAAGGAAGCAGGCAAGGAAGACAAGTACCGGGAAGTTCTGGAGGAGATCCCGCGGGTACGTAAGGACTTTGGCGAGCCGCCGTTAGTGACCCCGTCCTCCCAGATCGTAGGCACCCAGGCCGTGATGAACGTCATTGCCGGTGAGCGCTACAAGCTGGTACCCAAGGAGTCCAAGAAGATTATGCTTGGGGAATTCGGACAGACCGTAAAGCCCTTTAACGCAGAGGTCCAGAAGAAGATTATCGGGGACGAGACACCGATCACCTGCAGGCCGGCAGACTTAATCGAGCCCCAGCTTCCCAAGTTCGAGAAGGAATGCGCCCGCTGGAAACAGCAGGATGAGGATGTGCTGTCCTACGCCCTGTTCCCCAAGGTTGCCGAGGAATTCTTCAAATACAGGGAGGCCCAGCAGACCAAGGTAGACGCAGCAGTTGCAGATACCGCAGATAAGGCTTATCCGGTATAAAGACCTGTTGAAAGAAAAGACGGTTCCGGGACCCGCATACCAGCGGGCCCCGGAATTATACGTTTTAGGGAAGGAGCTGCCAGGCAATGAAAAAAAATGCGGAGAATAAGACCCTGGCCGACCAGGCCGCGGACCAGATGATCCGGTATATACAGGAGCAGGGCTATGTGCCCGGGGACAGGCTTCCCACAGAGGCAGACCTGTCAAAGCTGCTGGGAGTAGGCCGCAATACGGTGCGGGAGGCAGTCCGGGTGCTGGCTTCCCGGAATATTGTGTCGGTCCGTCAGGGCTCCGGTACCTTTCTGTCAGAGAAGCAGGGGCTGGCAGATGATCCCTTTGGATTCTCCTTTGTGGAGGACCGGGAACGGCTTACCAGGGAGCTGATGCAGACCCGGGTGATTGTGGAGCCGCCCATTGCCGCCCTGGCCGCCCAGAACGCAGAGCCGGAGGAAATCCGGCGGCTGGAGGAGATTCTTCTGGAAATCGAGGCACTGATTGAGGCCCGGGAGGATTACTCGGACAAGGATACCCAGTTTCATGCCCAGATTGCCAGCTGCACCCACAACAGTGTGGTATCCCGGCTGGTTCCGGTGATCAGTTCCGGTGTGGCCGTATTTGCCCAGGAGGTTCCGTCTGAGGAGTATAAGCAGACACTCCGGTCCCACCGGGCAATCTACAATGCGATCCGGGGAAGGAAGGCAGTGGAGGCACAGCAGGCCATGTATCTGCATCTGCTGTTTAATGAAAGCAGGTACCTGGAGGAAATGGGGGATGCGTAAGGGGGATGCCGGACAAGAAGATGCTCCCGTGAATCGTAATAGGCCTGGAGAAATTTTCGAAAATTTCTCCAGGTTTTTATTGACTTATAATATTATATGATATATAATATAGAAAAATAAATAATATTACATGTTTATTTGTATTGGTTCTTGCACAGCATCCGGAATAGGAGTGAGAGTATGGTATTTAACACGGGAGCTGCTTTGCTGGACGCGATTGTTCTGGCGGTTGTGTCCAGGGAGCGGGATGGGACTTATGGGTACCGGATTACCCAAGATATCCGGAATGTGATTGATATTTCGGAGTCAACGCTTTACCCGGTACTTCGCAGACTTCAGAAGGAGGCCTGTCTGGAAACCTACGATGTGGCCATTGACGGAAGAAACCGGCGGTATTATAAGATTACGGAGAACGGGCGTGCCCAGCTGAATCTGTACCGGGGGGAATGGGGGGTCTATGCAGGGAAAATTTCCAGTATACTAGAGGAGGCAGGCAGATGAGGGCAGAGGAATTTTTGAAAGAGCTGGAGTATCTGCTCCAGGATATTCCGGAGGAGGAGAAGCGGGACGCCATTTCCTACTATCAGGATTATCTGGAGGAGGCAGGAGAGAAGCAGGAGGATGCTGTCCGGGAATTCGGAAGCCCGGAGCGGGTGGCAGCCATGATCCGGGCGGACCTGGCCGGGAATCTGAAAGAGGGCGGCGGCTTCACGGACAGCGGGTACAAGGACGAGCGGTTTCAGGACCCCCGCTACCAGGTAGCCCGGCGCAGGGAACTGCCGGAGCAGAGAGAGCCGGAGCCGTCGGACCGGAACAGCCGGAAGGCCAACGGACAGGGCAGTTCCCGGTGGGAGCGGTTTTTCGGAAGGAGGAAAGGAACTGTGGGAGAGAATCATGAAGCATGGGCCAGACGAAGGAGAAGCTTTCTTCTGGTGGGGCTGGTACTGGTTGCCACGCCTTTGCTGCTGGGACTGGGCAGAACCGTATCACGGATTACGGCAGGAGCCTTGGGACTGCTGGTAGTGGCCGTGCTGCTGGTGGGGCTGCTTACGGGGCTGGCCTGGATCGGGGCCGCGTGTGCCCTGGTGGCCGGCCTGGCACTGCTGCTGGCAGACGTCTGGGCCGGGGTGCTGGTGATCGGGGGCGGTGTGCTGCTTCTGGGACTGGGACTGGTAGGAATGGCCCTGTCGGTTATGCTTTATGGGATGCTTCTTCCCCGGTGTATCCGGGGAGTGGTGGACTGGATCAGCAGAATGCTGCACAGAGGGAGGCGAGGGAACGTATGAAAAAGCTGGTTAAGTGGACGCTTATATTGGGAATTGTTTTATGCTTCCTGGGGACAGGGGTGATGACAGCCGGAGCAGTCATGGGCGGCATCCACGGTGTGGGAAAGATGATAGACAGAGGGGGAATCTGGAGGAATCACTGGCAGGACTACATGGGGATACCCGGAGGAGCTGCCGCAGTACCGGATGCCGTTCCCCTGGAGCCGGATGCCATCCCTCCGGAGCCGGACGCCATATCCCCGGGAACGGATACCATATCCCCAGAGCTGGAGGCAATCCCTCCGGCGCCGGAGGTGCCCCAGGAGACTTTGGACGAAAGCTGGCTGGAAGCGGATGAACTGCCGGGAAGCGGGAAGCTTCCCCTGGAAGCAGGAAGACTGCTGGAGGGGGTTTACGGTCTGGATCTGGAGCTGGCAGGCAACCGTGTGGAGCTGCGGCAGTGGGAGGAACTGGAAGAAGGGCAGATCTGGCTTTACCAGGCCGGGGACCAGAACCGGAAGTACCAGATGCACCAGAAGGATGGGGTCCTGGAGGCAGAGCCCCTGCCATCCCGCCAAAGCCCTGGGAGCCGGGCAGAGAGTCTGGTAATCTTTGTGCCTGAGGGCTGGGTATTCCGGGAAGTGAAGGTGGAAAATGCCGGAGGAAGCTTCCAGGCAGACCGGATGCTTGCGGACCGGCTGTCCCTGGAGACCATGGGCGGCAAAACCCGTATCCTGGGCGGAAGCGTCCGGACCCTGGACCTGGAATGCCAGGCAGGTGAGACAATCTGCCAGGCAGTGGTATCGGAAGGCGCTTCTGTAGAATGCGATGCCGGGGAGGTGTCTGTGGTTCTGGCCGGGGAGGAAGAACTCTATGACTACAGCCTGGAGTGTCATGTAGGAAGTATTGCCATCCACGGCAGGGAATCCAGGCACTATCAGGGCCTGGATGTGGAGAAGAACCTGGAAAACGGCACCGGGCGCAAGGTGGATCTGGAGTGTGATGCCGGAGCCATTACCGTGGTGTTCCAGGAGCCGGTAGTGTAAGAAAAGGCAGGCTATTGAAGCAGAGAGGAGACAATATGGATATGAATCGGAAGTTATACCGTTCCAGCCGGGACAGAATGCTGTGCGGCGTATGTGGAGGAATCGGGGAATATTTGAATGTGGACCCTACCCTGATCCGTCTGGTCTGGGCCATACTGGCCTGTTCCAGCACCGGGTTTCTGGTCTATCTGCTGGCAGCAGTGATCATTCCCCAGGAACCGGATGTGATGTGAAAGCGGTCATCAGCCGCCACACAGGAATCAGCCACAGATAGAAGGCAGCTGCCATGGAAGCCATGGGGGCTCCTAAGGTGGCCAGGGGCACGGCTCCGGCAATGCCCCAGGGAATCAGTCCGGCCAGGACAATGGCGGAATCCTCCAGGGCCAGGGCCAGATCATCCCTGTCCCCATAGAGATCTTCACAGAGCTGGCAGGTGAGAATGGTTCCCAGGCTCTGGTTGCAGCTGACCCCGCAGGAAAGCAGGGCCGCCAGGGTCACGGTGCCGAAGGCGCCCAGGCGCCTGGCCTGGTGCTTCAGGGCGGTCTTCACCGGCTCCAGCAGCGGGGTGTGGGAAAAGATACCCGAGTAGGAGGCGGAGATCAGTACAATGATGCCGGGATGGACCATGGAGGAAATCCCGCCCCCATTGAGGATGGCCCCCAGCCGGGTCCCTTCCGGCGCCTGATAGCCCTGATAGAGAGCCGAAAGCAGCTCCGGCAGGGAAGTTCCCTGAAGGACCAGGGCAATGAACACAGCGCTCAGGACACTGGCGGACATGGCCCACAGCACGTTGACACGGAGCAGGGCCAGAACCAGGATGAGTATTGCAGGGAGGCAGACAATCCAGTGGAAGGTGAAATGCTCCCGGAACAGGGCCACCGAGGATGTGTCAGGCCGTGCACCGGTTCCCCCTGCAAGAAATGTATACAGAATACAGCTCAGTACAAAGGGTACAAGGGCAGAACGCATCATATGACGGACATTGGAATAGATGTCCGTCTTTGTGATGGAACAGACCAGCTGGGCACTGGAGGACATAGGGGAGCACCGGTCCCCGAAAAAGCCGCCGGAAAGGATCGCGCCTCCCAGAAGCAGCGGGCTGACCCCGGCAGTCTGTCCCACCAGCATACAGATCACCCCGATGGTGCTGAACGTACCAAAGGAAGTGCCAGTGAGAAAGGACATGACCGAGCACAGCAAAAAGGTGCAGAGAATAAAGTACTGGGGCTGGATGAACCGGACGGAATGGTAGAGGATAAAGGGAATGGTCCCGCAGATCCGCCAGCTGGCCGTCAGGCAGCCGATGAAGACAAAGATCAGCAGAATCTGGGTGATCTTTGCCATCCCCTCCCCCAGCATCCGGCAGGTGGCCGGGAAGGAATTTCCTTTATAAAGGCTGTAGGCCCCAAAGCAGGCCATGCCCAGCAAAAGGGCGTAAAGAAGCTGGGCTCCGGTGGCAATACAGAGCACCAGGCCTGCCAGAAAAAGTCCCAGTGTAATGCGTTCGGCTGTCATGAGAGTACCTCCAGGCTGTGTTTTAACCACATTCTAAGGTAAAAAAAGGAAGGTGTCAAGAAACTTCGTTACAGTTCACGGGGCGGGGAAAACTGGACAAAAACAGACGTCAAGCTGGCTTG
>CAJTOV010000169.1 GCA_910577765.1 uncultured Lachnospiraceae bacterium | reverse complement strand
GCGGACGCCCGATGCTTCTTGTCCGGCATAGCCGGACAAGAAGATGCCCCCGTGAGCAGTAACCAACTTACAATTCACTTTTCACATATCCGGCCAGGTTGTAGGCATGGTCGGACACCCGCTCCAGGTTGCTGATTATATCCAGGAACACCACCCCTGCGGAGGGAACACATTTTCCGGAGGACAGACGCTCAATATGCTCTTCCCGCATCTCCTCTTCCATGCTGTCCACCAGGTCTTCATACTGGCTGACCTTGCGGACCGCCTCCATGCTGCCGTGCTGTCTGGCTTCCAGGGCATACTGGCAGGATTTGACCACCACCTGGCTGATGCTCTTTAAGTCTTCCATGCCGGTGGCGGAAAATTCCAGATGATGGCTGGCCATATAATCTGCCAGCTCTGCCAGGTTCTCCGCATGGTCGCCGATCCGCGCAATGTCACTGATACTGTAGAACAGATTGTTGACCACATGCTTCTGCTCCTCTGCCAGGGAAAGGTTGTCCACCTTGATCAGGTACTCGGTGAGAATCTTCTCCATATTATTGATGGTTTTCTCGATTTTATACACTTCCCCGATCTCTTCCAGATTGCCGGTGAGAACCGCGTCCAGGGCCCGCTTCACATTGTCCAGGGTGATCTGCCCCATATGTACCACTTCCAGGGAAGCTATCTCCACGGCAAATGCCGGCGATTCGAAGATACGCTCATCCAGATGCCGCACCGTGGACTCGGTCTCCTGGTCCTCTCCGGTCCCGGGCGCTTCCTCTTCTGCCTTTTCCTTGACCACCCATCCGGAAATGCCCACAAGCTGGTTGGCAAAGGGGAACTGGATGGCTGTATTGACCAGGTTAAAGATGGTGTGGAAAATGGAAATCTGCACTGCCGTAATACTGGAAGCCGCAAAATCAGGCCGCAGGGCAAACAGAACAAACCCGGCTGTACCGAATACAATGGCTCCGATGACATTGAAGGTCAGGTGAATCACCGCCGCCCGCTTGGCGGTACGGGAACCTCCGGCACTGGACAGCATGGCTGTAACACAGGACCCGATATTCTGGCCCAGGGTAATATAGATGGCCGCATTGGTGGTCACCACCCCGTTCATGGCCAGGGTCTGCAAAATACCCACAGACGCCGACGAGCTTTGCAGCAGTGCCGTCACCAGGGCTCCGATCACCAGCCCCAGGAAGGGATTGCCTCCAAGCAAAGCAAAGGCCTGGGAGAAAATGGGGGCGTCCGTGTAGGGGGCAATGGACCCGGACATAAAATCCAGGCCGATAAACAGAAGCCCCAGACCTACCATAATCTCTCCCACCAGATGCTTTTTCTGGCTCTTGCCAAACACCATAAGCAGTGCACCGATACCGATCACCAGAGGCGCATAAAAGCCCGGCTTCATCACCTCAAAGGCATCCCCAAGCTGGCTCATGGACACGATCCAGGCGGTAATGGTGGTACCGATATTGGCACCCATGATCACGCCTACGGCCTGGACCAGGTTCAGTACCCCTGCGCTTACAAAACCCACCACCATCACCGTGGTGGCGCCGCTGCTCTGGATAATGGCGGTAATCAGTGCACCCAGGGCCACTGCCATAAGCCGGTTGTTGGTCAGCATCCCCAGAAAGCTGCTCATCCGGCTTCCGGCCGTCTTCTGCATACCGTCGGCCATAATGCTCATTCCGTAAAGGAACATACCCAGCCCGCCAAGAAATCCAAACAGATTTGAAATATCGCTCACTGACATTACTTCTTCCTCCTGCCTCCCTATTGCCTTCTCCTGCGCATACACCGCCATAATAGCATACCGGCCCGGTTTCTGTCGAGAGATTTTTCATTTTCCATTGCAGTTCTGCCGGAATCCGGTTATAATCATCCAAACGGACACCCTTAAAGGAGAATCAGGACATGCTGTGCGATTTTCATCTTCATACGGAATTTTCCGGAGACTCAGAGACACCGGTGAGAGACCAGGCAGAGCGGGCTGCTGCCCTGGGAATGAACGAGATCTGCATCACAGACCACCATGATTACGATGCCCTGGAAGGAGGGGACACCTTTCTTCTTGACTTTGCTTCCTACTTTCCTGCCCTTAGGCAGGTCCGGGAGGAATACGCCGGAACCATCCGGATACACACCGGCGTGGAGCTGGGGCTCCAGCTCCACATCCGGGACTACTTAATGAAGCTGGCCCCTTCCCTTCCGGTGGACTTTATCATCGGTTCCAGCCATTTCATTGACGGAAAGGACCCTTACTTTCCTTCTTTTTTCCACCAGCAGACAGAGCAGGAGGCCTATACCCGTTACTTTGCCGCCACCCTGGACCGGGTCCGCAGCCTGGACTGTTTTGACGTGCTGGGGCACCTGGATTATATTGTCCGCTACGGCCCCCACCAGAACCGGGAATATTCCTACAGTGCCTACCGGGAATACATTGACCCGATTCTCAAAGCCCTCATTGAAAAGGGCAAAGGCCTTGAGTGCAACACCGGCGGCTTCAAGGCCGGCCTTGGCCACCCACATCCCGCAGAGGACATTCTCATCCGCTACCGGGAGCTTGGCGGGGAGATTCTTACCGTAGGCTCCGATGCCCACACCCCCGCCTACGTGGGACATGAATTCCGGCGGCTGCCGCAGCTTCTGCAGGCCTGCGGTTTCCGGTACTACACGGTCTTCCGTCAGAGAAAGCCTGTCTTTGTGCCTCTGTAAATGATACCCTCAGTGAACAAGGGTATCAGTGGGTCATAGCATATTTAGCAACCAGAATCCATACCTGCCAGTTGCTGTTCCAGATTTCCTGGTACTGGGACAGCGGCAGAGGGCAGGACACGCTTCCCACCTCCACGGTGATTCCGGGCACCGGATTCTCCTTGATCTGGGTCCAGTCCTTAAATCCTCCGTGGCCGCTGCTGGGCAGTGTCTGATAGCCCGTAAGGCCTGCAACCACCGTGGCCAGCTCCCCGGAAGCCTGCTGCACCTGGTTTCCCGGATAATCCCAGTAAATCACATTGCCCATGCTGTGGTAACTGACCGTGGCTGACCAGGTCCGGGAGTTCACCAGGTCCGCCAGTGCCCGGGATTCCGGCTCGGAAAGAGGCGACGTCCCCTTGTAGGTTCCATAGGAAGGCACCGGACTGGCGGTTACCAGGTCCCAGTTTGCCGGGAAATTCTGGTTTAAATCCACCCCGCGGCCATTGGTCTTCCACCGGGTCAGGTACCGGTCAAAGGACTCCTGGGTGCGGCCCTGGGCCAGATCCTCCTGGTAGGCCTGCTGAATCTGCTGCCGCAGTTCTTCGGAACGGATGGCATCCAGCCCAAACTGGCTTAAGGCAATACCGTCAGGATTCACCATAGGGACGAAATGGACCGCCACACTGTTCAGGATACCGGAATAGGGCTCCCCCCGGAAGGTTCCGGTATCGTAAAACTCTGCCCCGTATTCCAGCTGCTTCATTACCAGCAGAGGGGTCATATACTCCCTGGCATGGATACCTCCATGGATCAGAATATGTTTCGGCGCATCCGGATTGCCCAGAACCGCCTCGTACAGGGTTCTTCCGTCCAGGGACGTGCCTATGGCATGGACCTGCAGGTGGGCGCCGTAGCGCCCCTGAAGGGTATTGAGATCCTGGACCATCTGGTCATAGGAGTACTTCTCCACCACCGGAACCACCTGGTCCGGGGCATTGGGTGCCGCTGCCGGTGCCGCCCCCGGACCGACGCCGGGACCTGCTCCCGGTCCCCCGCCGGTCTGGCTGCTGCCTGCGGTTATCACCGGCGTATCTGCCAGTGCCGGCAGGGGGCTTAAGACCGCCAGGCCGGCAGCCAGCAGTATGGCCGTGATTTTATATGGTTTATTTCTCATCTTTTCCCTTCTTGTCCAGGTCACCGGGCTTCATGCTGAGACTGATCTTGCCCATCTTATCCACATCCAGGACCTTCACCGTCACCATGTCTCCGATATTGACCACATCCTCCACCTTCTCCACCCGGCGGTCGGAAAGTCTGGAGATATGGACCATGCCGTCCTTCTTGGGCTTTAACTCTACAAAGGCGCCGAAGGGCATGATCCGCACCACCTTGCCGGTGATGATCTGGCCTGGCTCAATATCCGTCACAATGTTCAGAATAATCTCTTTTGCCTTGTCGATCATGGCCTGGTCCGTGCCGCAGATAGCCACCATACCGTCGTCGGAGATATCGATCTTCACGCCGGTCTCCTCAATGATCTTGTTGATGGTGCTGCCCTGCTTGCCCACTACATCCCCGATCTTCTGGGGATCAATGGTCACCTGGTCGATCTTGGGTGCATATTGGCTAAGGCTCTTTCTGGGCTCTGCTATGGCCGGTTTCATGCAGGTGTCCATGATAAACATCCGTGCCTCCCGGCATCTGGCAATGGCACCTTCCACAATGGAACGGGTCAGACCGTGGATCTTGATATCCATCTGAATGGCCGTAATGCCGTCGGTGGTTCCGGTTACCTTAAAGTCCATATCCCCGAAGAAATCCTCCAGACCCTGGATATCGGTCAGCAGCACAAAGTCCTCATCGCTGTCCCCGGTTACCAGGCCGCAGGAGATACCGGCCACCATCTTCCGGATGGGCACACCTGCCGCCATCAGGGCCATGCAGGAGGAGCAGGTGGAAGCCATGGATGTGGAGCCGTTGGACTCAAAGGTCTCGGACACGGTGCGGATGGCATAGGGGAATTCCTCTTCTGTGGGAAGCACCGGAATCAGTGCCCGCTCTGCCAGGGCTCCATGGCCGATCTCCCGCCGTCCCGGTCCCCGGGAGGGCTTGGTCTCCCCTACCGAGTAGGAGGGGAAGTTGTAATGGTGCATATACCGCTTGGACACCTCGTTCTCGTCCAAGCCGTCGATTCTCTGGGCCTCGGAAAGAGGCGCCAGGGTACATACATTGCAGATCTGGGTCTGTCCCCGGGTGAACATGGCAGAACCATGGACTCTGGGAACGATATCCACCTCCGCTGCCAGGGGACGGATCTGGTTCATCTCCCGGCCGTCGGGACGCTTGTGGTCCTTGAGAATCATCTTGCGGACCGTCTTCTTCTGGTACTGGTACACGGCCTCCCCCAGAATCTCCAGCCACTCTTCCTTTTCGGCAAATGCCTCCGCAAGCTTTTCGGTGATCACCCGGATATTCTCCTGGCGGGTCTGCTTATCATCGGTAAATACGGCAGTCTCCATCTCCTCCTGGGGAACCAGTCTGTAGATCTCGTCAAACAGCTCCTGGGGAATGGCACAGCTGGTGTAGGTATGCTTCTCCCTGCCGCACTCTGCCACAATCTGGTCGATGAATGCGATGATGGTCTGGTTCACCTCATGGGCCTTGTAGATGGCCTCAATCATCCTGTCCTCCGGAATCTCGTTGGCCCCGGCCTCGATCATGATCACCTTCTCCCGGGTGGAAGCCACGGTCAGGTTCAGATCTCCCACTTTCCACTGGTACTGGGAAGGATTAATCACAAATTCCCCGTCGATCATCCCCACCTGGGTCATGGCGCAGGGACCGTCAAAAGGAATGTCGGAAATGCTGGCGGCAATGGCAGCACCCAGCATGGCCACCAGCTCCGGGCGGCACTCCGGGTCCACGCTCATGACCATATTGTTCAGGGTCACGTCATTGCGGTAATCCTTGGGAAACAGGGGGCGCATGGGGCGGTCAATGACACGGGACGTAAGGATGGCATTCTCCGAAGCCTTTCCCTCCCGCTTGTTGAAGCCTCCGGGAATCTTGCCCACTGCATACATCTTTTCCTCGTACTCCACGCTTAAGGGGAAGAAGTCGATTCCGTCCCTGGGCTTGTCCGACGAAGTGGCGGTAGACAGCACCACCGTGTCTCCGTAATGAAGAAATGCGGCGCCGTTGGCCTGTTTGGCCACTCTGCCTATGTCCACGGTCAGGGTTCTGCCTGCCAGTTCCAAACTAAAACTCTTGTACATAATTGGTCTCCTTTTTATTTTCTTCAATATTTATGCCGACAGAAGACTCCGTAACTCCGAAACTACTGCTCTGGGCAGAAAGAATCCGTTTGCCTCTTCCTTCTGTCCACAGCAGTCGTCTCGGCAGATGCAGGTGTCTTCTGGGAACATTCCCGCTTCCGGAGGAACCCGCCATGGTGTCTGGGCGGCTGCCTTCCCCGGATGCACAACAGGGATGGAGAAACCCTCTCCACCCCCAAACGGCTGCTATTACTTTCTGATACCCAGTTTTTCAATCAGCGCACGATAACCTTCCAGGTCGGTTTTCTTTAAGTAGTCCAGAAGGCCACGTCTCTGGCCTACCATCTTCAGCAGACCGCGTCTGGAATGATGATCCTTTTTATTGTTCTGCAAATGGGCAGTCAGCTCCGCAATCCTGGCTGTGATGATTGCGATCTGAACCTCCGGTGAACCGGTATCTCCCGGTTTCCTGCCGTACTCTGCGATAATGGCTGCCTTCTTTTCCTTTGAAATCATGATGACTTCCTCCTTATATATTCTACTCACCGTATACCAGGTCCTGGCTGGAGTATCCAAAGAACCGAGCACCGGCGTCGTTCATACCGGCTAATCTTATCATATTCCTTTCCTGATGTCAATTAGAAAAAAGGACAGAATCCTGGGTTTTATACAGGCAGGGTAACAGTCCGGATACCCCTTGAACTGTTACAGGCAGGTCACTGTCCGGACAACCCCCGGACAGTAACCGGGCCTGCTGCCGCCAGAAGGCAGCTGCCCGGGATTCCCCAAAGAAGCAGGTGGCAGTGAGAAGACTGCCGAAGTGACTTACAAGCAAAAGTCTAACACACCTTTCGACAAGATTCAACAAATCTCGACAAAGTGTTGCTGTACTCCCATAACTTGCCTTTGTTTCTCCCTATTCCGTCAGTCATATTATCCGTTTCCGGATAATATCCCGGAACGGTACGGCGGATGCCGGTGCCTGTAAGCCACCTGCCTGGTTCCTGACAAAGGTTCTTACACGGCATCCTCCCGTACCTGCGGAAGGCTGCTGCATTTATCCCTGTAATACGCTTCGATCGTCACCCGGGCCGTCCCCCAGCAGCCCCTGCTGACCGGAATGGACACCTGGTTTTTTAACATAGCCCCCTTTGCACTGATGACCTCCAGCTTGTCCATGTTCACAAGAAAGGAATTATGCACCTTCACCATAGGCAACTCCTGCAGCTTCCGGACTTCTTCCTTTAACGGACCCCCGATCTGGTAGACACGGTTTCTGGTATGGACCAGGGTCTTGCCCTGCTCACAGCTTACATACCAGATTTCCGACCCACGCAGAATGATCCGTACCCCTTTAAAAATCCAGAAAAAATATTGTTCCTTTTTACTCTTCTCCATTTCCATCTCCCAATCTTTTCCGCACGCTCCCGGCGCATTATCAGTGTCTACTAAATATAACGTGCCCAGAAGGGAAATGTAACAGAAAATCCCGATTATTTTCAAAAAATACACGTTACAGTCCACGGGGCGGGGAAAACTGGACGAAAACAGACGTCAGGCTGGCTTGTAAGACTGT
>CAJTOV010000168.1:7341-7597 GCA_910577765.1 uncultured Lachnospiraceae bacterium | reverse complement strand
AATCTGGAAATGCTGACCAGACGTTACGGGAAGCATTCTTTTGCAAGCGAGCGCGAAAAACTGGCTGGTAAAATGGATGATTTTCTTGACGGCAAAGGCATCTGTGATTCGCAGAAAAATGATAAAGATAAGGCAGGTTCTGCAGAACAGGTACTGCAGCAGCTTATGAAATCCAATCCTGAACTGCTAATAGAATTTGCCAGGTCTATCCAAAATGCTAATAAAGAGTAAATCTATTAACAGACAAAAGAACTGT
>CAJTOV010000168.1:0-7331 GCA_910577765.1 uncultured Lachnospiraceae bacterium | reverse complement strand
AGAGTTCCCCCCTGCCTGTCACTGGCAGACACATACACAACTGTTCTTGACGGCAAAGGCATCTATGATTAGCAGAAAAACAGAGCGGATTATTTGAACATCCGACCAATTAACTCGTATTAGCATGTAGGTTCGATTTTCAAATGTATTAGCATATTAGCAAATCTGAGTTTTGATGCTGAAATGAAGAAAGCCGAAAACCCGCTAAAATCAAGGCTTTCGGCTATGTTTCCAGCGTTCCCGAGGTGATTCGAACACCCGACCTACCGCTTAGGAGGCGGTCGCTCTATCCAGCTGAGCTACGGAAACACGATGCCGGAACCAGCAGCCAAACAGTATCTGATTCTGATTCCAACAGAACTTATTATATGGGATATTGGCGCTGGCGTCAAGTAGTTTATAGCCAGGGGAGGCATTTTTTGTAACAGTTTCTGTTACGGTTCGCTGGGTAGCTGGGTACCAGTGAACCGTAACAACAGTTCAGACGGGCAGCAGGAGGCCCCCGTCTAAATTGTTACCATTTGCTGCTGCCATTCACCAGGGCCCCCGGCTATCCCTTCTTACCAGCCCCGGTTCCAGGCCCGTCTTCCGGGAAGACCACCCTGCCCTGCATCCAGATCTGTCCCTTGAAGCGGCGGCCTGCCTGGGGCTCGCCCATCAGGTCCTTCCGGGCAATGCCCACGTGGAAGACCACGTCATTGCAGTTAAGGGTCAGGTCGTAGACCACCTCGCTGGTGATCCGGTTCTCCAGCTCCTTTACATGAAGGATCTCACCGATGACCGAATACTGGTCGCACTCAATGCCGCTGGGCATGAAGCTGGAGTCCACAATGGAGTAAAGGTCCTCCCGCATGACCCGGCGGGAGATCTGGGAGTAAAGGTCAATATCCTCAATGGTCAGGGTTTCCATGGCTTCCTCGTCCCCGTTGCGGGCCGCCTCCAGCAGGCTGTTGCGGTCCCTGGCCGCCACACGGGCCATCTCGATCTGCTTCCGGGTCTTGTGGAGGGGCAGCAGGATCTTGCCCTCGGCGGCAAAGCTGGACAGCCGCACCGAAAGGGCCCGGCTGGACAGCCGCTTAAGAAACCGGGACTGAAGCTCAAAACTGTTGTCCAGGTAGAAGATCAGGGAAATACCTACCCGGCTGTCGTCCAGCAGTCCGGCGAAGGTCTCCTTTTCCGTGTGGCGCTGGATGGAACAGTCGGCTGTGGAGGAATCATCCCCGCTTTCCAGGTAAGGATAATAAAACTCCCTCCGGAAATATCCCTGTTCGTCCACTTCCCCCATCATGGCAATCCCCATTCCGGGGGCAACCTCGGCCCGCACCTCGCAGAGGTTGGCATCGGGTTCGATGGGAATACACTGGCGCCTGTCTGTGGTCTGCTCCAGGATGGCCAGCAGCTTCTCGATATCTCTTTTATTCTTATAGGTACTGAAACCGATACTTCTCAGGTATTTATGCATGGAGGTCACCTCTTGTAGGAACGATTACCTGCATTATACCCTATATGAAGATATTTTTCAATGCAACTTGATTTTTAAAGAGAGTTTTGTTACTATTCAGTTATAGTCCAAGGGGCGGGGAACACCGGACGAAAACAGACGTTAAGCTGGCTTATAAGTCGGTTTTCGTCCGGTGTTCCCCATCGGGCGGACGCCCGATGCTTCTTGTCCGGCGCAGCCGGACAAGAAGATGCCCCACATGAACAGTAACCGACTCCATCACAGTTCAGATTCTCAAAAAAGGAGGAACCTATACTATGAAAATCGCGGTAACCTACGAAAACGGAACCATATTCCAGCATTTTGGCCACACGGAGCAGTTCAAGCTTTATGAGGTGGAAGACGGAAACATCCGGAAGGAAGAAGTGGTGGATACCAATGGCAGCGGCCACGGCGCCCTGGCAGGATTCCTGGAAGGCCACCAGGTGGATACCCTGATCTGCGGCGGCATCGGAGGAGGCGCCAGGGATGCCCTGGCAGCCGTGGGCATCCGGCTCTACGGCGGAGTCACCGGAGATGCGGACCAGGCGGTAAAGGCCCTGCTGGCAGGCACCCTGGACTACAACCCGGACACCCGGTGCAGCCACCATGACCAGGAAGGCCACGAACATGGCCGGTGCGGGGAACACCATCATGAGCACAGCCAATGCGGAGAGCACCATCACGGGTGCCACGGACACTGACAAATGCCGGAAAAGCAGAGGACAGCCGGCAGGAAGATCATAACAGTTAGGAGAGCAACCCATGACAGAGAAACCATTTCAGGACAGACTCTATTTCCAGGACAGCCACCTGGCCCGGTTTACGGCCCAGGTGGTGGAATGCCGGTGGGATGAGAAGCGGGGCAGCTACGGGGTGGTCCTGGACCGCACCGCATTTTTCCCCGAAGGCGGCGGCCAGTATGCGGACACCGGTATGCTGGGCGGTATCCGGGTCCGGGATGTGCGGGAGCGGGAGGGCCTGGTGGTCCACTACCTGGAGGGCCCGCTGGATCCGGGAACCCGGGCAGAGGGGGTCCTGGATTATGAACAGCGGTTTTCCCGGATGCAGCAGCACAGCGGGGAGCATATTGTGTCCGGCCTGGTCCACCGGCATTTCGGGTATGACAATGTAGGATTTCACCTGGGCCAGGAGCAGGTGACCATGGACTTTAACGGAAGTCTGACCCCGGAGAACCTGCGGCAGATCGAGCAGGAAGCCAATGAAGCCGTGTTCCGGAACATTTCCATCCAGGTTACTTATCCGGACCGGGAGGAGCTGGCGGCTCTGGAGTACCGCAGCAAGAAGGAGCTGGAGGGCCCGGTGCGGATCGTTACGGTGCCCGGATACGATGTCTGCGCCTGCTGTGCGCCCCATGTGGAGCGCACCGGCGAGATCGGACTGATCCGGCTGGTGGACGCTATCCGCTACAAAGGCGGCACCAGGGTCACCATGGCCTGCGGATTCCGGGCCTTAAAGGATTACCGGGAGAAAGAAGCCAGTGTCCGGGATATTTCCCGTCTTCTGTCAGCCAGACCGGAGGAAGTGGCCGGGGCAGTGGAGCGTCTCCAGCAGGAGGCCCGCCAGTGGCGGGAGAAGCTGGTGCACATGCAGAACGCCCACATGGAGGCCAGGCTGGCCGCCATGGGAGACCATGTGGTCCATGAGATTGTGTTTGAGGAAGAGCTGGACAAGCACGCGGCCCGCCGGTTTGTGGACGCAGCCATGGACCAGTGCAGCGGTCTCTGTGCCCTGTTCCTGGGAAATGACAGCGATGGCTATCAGTACACCATTGGCAGCCGGCACGTGGACTTAAAAGAACTCCTCCGGGATTTCCACCGGCAGTTCCCGGGCAAAGGCGGCGGCAAGGCGCCTATGGTCCAGGGAACGGTCCGGGGAACCAGAAAGGAACTGGAAGAATATTTGAGAAAAATTGAGTGACGGTCCGGCGCCCCATTCTTCCATCATCTGTCCGGATTGGGCAGAAGGCCGGGAGCAGAAGGCTCCCGGCCTTCTGCCGTACCGCCTTTCCCATAGAAGATCAGAGTCTCCATAAATTCCTTTACATACCCGGGCTGGTATTTCCGGGGATTGCAGGCAATATAATAGGAAATCTTCTCCTCCGGGTCCCCGGCCAGAAAGTACCGGATGGGCTTGTGGTAGCTGAAATGTCTGGCAAAGCGTTCCAGGTTAAAAGCCGCCCCGAAGCCCTCCGCCGCCATCTGGCTGGCAGTCTCCAGATTCTCGATGGTAAAGACCTTCTTTGGGGTAACCCGGGCATATTCCAGGGCCCGGGAGGCGTACTGGAACGAGGACTGGAAAGGCTTCTGGAGGATGAACCGTTCCTCACGGAGCAGTCCTAAGTCCAGCCAGGGGGTACTGCTGCCCGGCAAAGTCCGGACCTGGTTTCCGGCAGGATGGTCTGCGGCCAGCACCACTACCAGCCGGTCCTGGTACATGGGGGTCCAGGTAAAGCCGTCGCCGGGCTGGCGGTAATTGGTGACGGCAAAGTCCAGGGTCCCGTCTGCCAGCCGTTCCACCATTTCCTCGGAAGTGCTTTCCTGGGGAATCACCTCCACCTCCGGGTAGCGGCCGCAGAAATCCGTGACTGCGGGAGCCAGCAGATACAGGGTGCGGCGGGGATGGATACCGAAGCGGACCGTCCCGGAAATCTCCTGCTTCAGGTGCTTGAATTCCTCCTCGTAACAGTTGCGGATCTCCAGGATCTGGCTGGCCCGCCGGATGTAGAGCCGCCCTGCCTCCGTAGGCACAAACTGCTTGCCGATCCGGTCAAACAGCCGGGCCCCGATCTGCCGTTCCAGGCTGCTTAAGTAGACGCTTAAGGCCGAGGAAGTCAGGCACAGCTCCTGGGCCGCATCCTTGATATTGCGGTATCTGGCAATGGCCAGTACATACTGCTGTTCTTTCAGCTCCATACAGTCCTCCATTTCACCAGGCAGGAAAAGGGCCTGGGTCTCCGGTTTTCCACATCCGGCGGACGCCCGGTGGTTCTTTGCCGGAACAGCCGGAGACAAAGACGCCTTCCGTCCATAATAAATCTTGAGAAAAACTCAATATCATCTTCATTTTATCAAAATTGACTTAATATCCTGCCTATATTATACTGGATTTATCTGGAAATGCAACTGTAACCAATACAGAGATCCAAAGGAGAAGCGTAATCATGATGAAAGAAAAGATTCAAACCGCCGTCCAGGCCATGGAGCCGGAACTGAGCCGGCTTGCCGACCGTATTTTTGATTTTAACGAGCATGCCTTTGAGGAACACCAGTCCTGCGCCCTGCTGGAGGAATTTCTGGGCAGACATGGATTTACGGTGGAACATGGGGTGGCAGAGATTGACACGGCTTTCCGGGCCGTGTATGAGCAGGGCACCGGCGGCCCGTCCATTGGCCTGCTGGCAGAATACGACGCGCTGGAAGGCATCGGCCATGCCTGCGGCCACCATATGCAGGGACCGTCGGTAATCGGCGCAGCCCTGGCCGTGCAGCAGCTTTGCAAGGACATTCCCTACAAGCTGGTGGTCTACGGCACCCCGGCGGAGGAGACTGTAGGGGGAAAGATTCTCATGCAGGAACGGGGGTGTTTTAAGGACATTGACCTTGCCTTGATGATGCATGCGGCTCCCACCACCTGCGTGGATGTAAAATGCATGGCTCTGGAGGATTTTATAGTGACCTTCCATGGGGTCAAGAGCCATGCGGCCATCAGCCCGGACCAGGGACGCAGCGCCTTTGACGCGGCCATGCTGTCCTTCCAGGGCATTGAGTTTCTGCGGGAGCATGTGCGGGACGATACCCGGATGCACTATACGGTGCTGGATGCCGGCGGTCCTGCCAACGTGGTGCCGGACAAGGCAGTTGCCGAGTATACCCTGCGGTCCTATGACACCCCTTACCTGGATTCTGTGGTGGAGCGGTTCCACAATGTCTTAAAAGGCGCCTGCCTGATGACCGGCACCACTTATGAATGTGAGCGCAGCTATCCCTTCCGGGCCAAGATTCCCTGCTATAGGCTCAATGACCTGATCATGGAGAATGCCCGGTACTTTGAGGCGCCCCAGCTTGCGCCCCCCAGGGAGAAGACCGGGTCCACGGATTTCGGAAATGTCATGTATGAGGTTCCCGGCTCCTGCATCCGGGTGGCGTTTGTGCCGGCAGGCACATCCCCCCACTCCAAGGATTATCTGGATGCGGGAAAGACCGGGAAG
Organism: uncultured Lachnospiraceae bacterium; assembly: GCA_910577765.1. Lineage (GTDB taxonomy): Bacteria > Bacillota > Clostridia > Lachnospirales > Lachnospiraceae > Brotaphodocola. The sequence goes on along the minus strand of CAJTOV010000168.1, from coordinate 1,620 downwards.
GCCCACGAGGCCGTCTGTCACGGCGCCCGGATTCTGGCCGGCACCATTGTGGACCTGCTGGAGAAGCCGGAGATTCTGGCGGAGATCCGGAAGGAATTTGCTGAGCGGAAAGGGCAGGGCTGAGAATTCCCTGAGAGAAAGGACGCTTTGGCGGCGCATGTCAGAAGGGAAACCTCCCTGCGCCCCGGCGGGGAATGCACGACGGCGTATTTGGAATACCTTAACTTAGATCGCCTGCGGCGATGGATTTTCACTGTAACCGGAGGAACGGAACATGAAACAGATTGGCAGAAACAGCATATTTACCGGACTGGCCTATGATATTCTGGGCTCCCTGCTCCAGGCCCTGGGGGTCTGGTGCTTTGTGGAGCCCTGCCGGATCGCGCCCGGCGGTGCATCGGGAATCGCCCTCCTGATCAACCATCTGTCCGGTCTGTCGGTGGGAGCACTGACCCTGGTGATCAATATCCCGCTGCTGGCGGCTTCCTACCTGGTCCTGGACCGGGAAATGACCCGGAAGACCGTTGGTACCGTTCTGGTCATGACCCTGTTCCTGGATTACATTGTGGCCCCGGTGGCGCCCCAGTATGTGGGGGACCGGCTGATTTCCTCTGCCTTCGGCGGAATCCTGGTGGGAGCAGGCATGTCCCTGGTCTTCATGCACGGGTCCACCACCGGAGGCGGGGATATCCTGGCCAAGCTTTTGCAGAAGCGTTTTCCGTACCTGCACACCGGCTACGCCATTATGCTTATTGACTTTGTGGTCATCGGCGCTTCGGTGGTGGTGTTCGGGGAACTGGAAGCCGCCCTGTACGGGATCATTTCCATGGTGTGCACCACCCAGACCATTGATGCCATTCTGTACGGTATGAACAAAGGGACCATGGTGCTGGTGGCTTCGGACCGGAACCAGGAAATCGCCCAGGAGATCATGATCCGGCTGGGCCGGGGAACCACCTTTCTGGAAAGCCAGGGGGGATACAGCCGGCAGCGCCGCCAGACCCTGATGTGCGTGGTGGACCGGAAGCAGTTCTATCTGGTCCGGGAGATTGTCAACAAATGGGACCCCCACGCCTTTGTCATCGCCTCCGAGACCCGGGAGGTCTATGGGGAGGGATTTCTGGAAGCTACCGACCAGCGCTGATTTTTTGCGGGGGTAGCCGGATGCCGGCCAGAGCTGCCCGTGTGCGGGTGCCCTGGTGCCGGCCAGAGCTGCCCCTATGCAGGGCTGCCCTGCCGGTACTGCTTCAGCGCCCTGGCCAACTGGTCCGGGCAGGAGGTAGGCCTGCGGCCGCACCGGATTCCCTCCATCCGCCGGATGGCCTCGTCCACATCCATGCCCTCAACCAGCGCCGCCACCCCCTGGGTGTTGCCGGAGCAGCCGCCGATATACCGCACATTCACCACCTTATGATCTTCCACATCAAAATAAATCTCCCTGGAGCATACGCCCTGAGTCTTGTAAACCATATCAATAATTCCTCCAATAAAATGATTGCTTTGTCCTGTGTGGATCTGGGCAGTTACCCTGGTCCGCTAAGTACGTTACCGTTCAGAAAGGGGATTTCCACATCGGGCGAACGCCCGATGCTTCTTGTCCGGCATGGCCGGACAAGAAGA
>CAJTOV010000167.1 GCA_910577765.1 uncultured Lachnospiraceae bacterium | reverse complement strand
GATTCTGAATGGCCGTATGCCGTAACAGTTCAAGGGGTATCTGAACTGTTACCAATATTTTTTCAAATCCGACCAAACTGCTTCCATACTAATTGATCTTTATCAGGAAATTTGATATAATAGTCAGAAATATAGTGTTTTCCGATAAAGCTGTCTGGAACTATCGGAACAAGGGGGTTAATTATGGATAAGAAGTTGTACGATAAGATGGACTGGGCGGGGATTGAGGAGCTGGTTTATTCGGAGTCAGCAGATCCGAAGAGGCTTCTGGGACCCCATGTGACCGAAGACGGGATTCTGATTCAGTCGTATATTCCCACTGCGGCGGCCATGACCGTGAAGACCGCCAAGGGGAAGGAATATCCCATGGAATTCCAGGAACTCCAGGACGGGAACGGTGTGTTTGCAGTGCTGTTGCCGGGAAAACGGGTGCCGGATTATACATTGCAGGTTACCTATGACGGCGGTGTGACCGCAGAGCTGCACGATCCATATGCCTATGACTCCCAGTATACTGACAGCGATTTGAAGAAGTTCGCCAGCGGTATCCACTATGAGATTTACGGGAAGATGGGTGCCCATCCCATGGAGCTGAAAGGCGTCAAAGGGGTGAATTTCTCCGTGTGGGCTCCCTGCGCCCTGCGGGTCAGCGTGGTGGGGGATTTCAACAGCTGGGACGGCCGCAGACACCAGATGCAGCGTCTGGGAGATTCTGGTATTTTCGAACTGTTTATTCCCGACATGGAAGTTGGGACTGTGTACAAGTACGAGATCAAGAACCGGAAGGGGGAGCCCATGCTCAAGGCAGACCCCTACGGCAATTACGCGGAGCTGCGCCCCAACACGGCCTCTGTGGTCTGGGATATTACCCGGTACCAGTGGCAGGACGAAAGCTGGATGGCAGACCGTGAGAAGGCAGACGCCAAGACACAGCCCATGGCCATTTATGAGATGCACCTGGGCTCCTGGATTCGCAAGCCCGTGGCTGTGGACCAGGACGGCAAGGAGATCATAGGATCGGAATTCTACAATTACCGTGAGATCGCTCCCCGGTTGGCCGAGTACATCCGGGAGATGGGTTATACCCACGTGGAGCTGATGCCGGTAATGGAGCATCCCCTGGACGCCTCCTGGGGCTACCAGGTCACCGGGTACTATGCGCCTACCAGCCGTTACGGAACACCTGATGATTTCATGTATTTTATGGATTATATGCATGGCCAGGGGATCGGCGTGATCCTGGACTGGGTGCCTGCCCATTTCCCCAGGGATGCTTACGGTCTGGCGGCCTTTGACGGCACCTGCGTGTACGAACACCAGGACCCCCGCCAGGGCTCCCATCCCCACTGGGGCACCCTGATCTACAACTACGGACGCCCCCAGGTCAGCAACTTCCTGATAGCCAACGCCCTGTTCTGGGCGAAGCAGTACCATGCCGACGGCATCCGTATGGACGCAGTGGCATCCATGCTGTATCTGGACTATGGGAAAAATGACGGCGAATGGGTGGCCAACATCTACGGCGGCCATGAGAATCTGGAAGCGGTAGAGTTCTTAAAGCACTTAAATTCCATTTTCAAGGGCCAGACCCGGGGCGCCCTTCTGATTGCGGAAGAGTCTACTGCCTGGCCACAGATCACCGGCGATGTCAAGGACAACGGCCTGGGATTTGATTATAAGTGGAACATGGGCTGGATGAACGATTTCACCAGCTACATGCAGTGCGACCCCTATTTCCGCAACCACAATTACGGAAAACTGACCTTCAGCATGCTGTATGCATACAGCGAGGATTTCGTGCTGGTGTTCTCCCATGATGAGGTGGTTCACGGCAAATATTCCATGCTGTGCAAGATGCCGGGAGAGACCTACGAGGTCAAGGCCAACAACCTGCGGGCAGCCTACGGCTACATGTACGGCCATCCGGGCAAGAAGCTTCTGTTCATGGGCCAGGAATTCGCCCAGGTATCCGAGTGGAATGAGAATGAGGAGCTGCCCTGGAATATTCTGGAGTTCCCGGTCCACAAGTCCACCCAGGAGTATGTGAAGGCTCTCAATAAGCTGTACCGGACCCAGCCCGCCCTGGCCCAGAAGGATTTCCATCCTGACGGCTTCCAGTGGATCAACTGTTCCCTGGCAGGGGAGAATATGGTAATTTTCCAGAGAAAGACCGACAAGCCGGAGGAAACCCTGCTGTTTGTCAGCAACTTCGCTCCGGTGGAGCACAAGGGCTACCAGGTCGGCGTTCCCTTCTACGGAAAATACAAGGAGATACTCAACAGCGACGCCACGGTCTACGGCGGAAGCGGCGTAGGCAATCCACGGGTGAAGACCGCCAAGCAGGAAGAGTGGGACGAACGGCCCAACTCCATTGTCATTGACATTCCGCCTATGTCCACTATCATCTTCTCCTGTACGCCCATGCCGGAGCCGGAGAAGAAGCCGGAAAAAGATGTGAAGGCAGGAAAGACGGTCAAAGCCAAGCCATCAGCCAGAGCCGGAAAGACGGCTAAAGCAGAGCCGGCAGCCAAGGCCGGAAAGACAGCCAAAGCAGAGCCGACAGCTAAAGCCGAGCCAACAGCCAAGGCCGGAAAGACAGCCAAAGCAGAAGCAGCAGCCAAAGCCGGAAAGACCGGGGATACAATTGTGGATGGTCCAGAGAACCCCGCAGCCCCGCCAGCCCCGGAACCGGCTTCAGCCACAAAATCTCCTGCGGCAGAAGCCGCCCCGGCTCCTAAGAGAACCAGAAGAAAAGCACTGGTCACAGAAGCCGACGAGAAGCCGGTGTCCGTAAAGACAGAAAGTCTTGCAGATGGGAAAAAGTCAGCAGGAAGGAAAAAGACTGTCAAAGAACCGGCTTCCGGCAAAGGGAAAGCCGCCGGAAAGAAAGCTTCCGGGAAGAAAGTAGAATAACAGCAGACGTCCAGACTGCCGCCAGTCTTATAGATTGGATAGGCGGTCTGGACGTCTGTTTTGTCTGGATTCCGATAAATCCCTATGTATACGGCTTCACACCCTGGTTCCTAAAACTCCCTGCCAGCATCCTCCGCCCCAGCCTGCTCCCCAGAACACCGGGCCTCTGCCACACTGTCCCGCTCAATATAAGAAACCGGCACCTGGATTTTAACCGGAATGGTCTCCCCCAGCTTCATCTGGGAGAATAAGCTGGCAACCGAAGCCTTGGCCATAAGGGGAATGTTGATTTCCACAGAAGAAAGCCTGGGCACGGAATACATGGCAAGCTCCGAATTGTCAAAGCCGATAATACTGATATCCTCCGGAACCCGCAGTCCGGCCTGCTGGACTGCCTGCAGGGCGCCGCTGGCCAGCCGGTCATTGAAGGCAATGATGCCCGTAGGCAGCTTCCTGGACTGGCGCAGCAGGCTGGACACTGCGTCGAAGCCGCCCTCAAATTCCCAGGAATCCCCGGAAATAATAAACTCACCGGGAAGGGGAAGACCATGATTCTTCATTGCGCTGAGAACCCCCTCCAGCCGTTCATGGGCGCTGTGGTACTGTTCAATGCCGTTGAGGACGCAGATATCCCTGTGGCCCAGCCGGATTAAATGCTGGCAGGCCCCATAGGTGCCGGAAAAATTGTCCGCCACAATGGATGAGGTTTTTCCGGAACTGCTGTTGGTCAGTACCGCCGGAATGGCCATGCGGATGGCCTGGTCAATATGCTTTTCCGCAATGTTGGATACAAACATAATACCGGTAATACGGGAGCCGTTCTGCTCCAGAATGGTCTGGAGATCATCCGTCTCGTCCAGGGTAGAATACATAAGGGAAAACCCCAGGCGCCTGCAGCAGGTTTCCACACAGGAAAACAGCTGGGAATAGAAGGGCACGGTAATCCGGTCGCTGTTGCGGTTGCTTTTGGGAAGCAGAAAGGCAATGGTCCCGTTTCCACAGACCCCGGAAGGGGAAGCCTGGGGTCCGGGAACCCCAGGGGAAGCAGGCGGAGCGGCCTGCGGCTGACCGGTGTAAGTGACAATGGTACCTTTGCCGGCATGTTTGCTTACCAGGTTCTCTTCCGATAAAATCTGAAAGGCCTTCCGGATGGTAGTCCGGTCCACATGGTAGATTTCCCCCAGCTCCCGTTCGGAAGGCAGAATGGTGCCGTTGGGTGTTTCTCCCCGGATAATCTGGTCCTTTAACTGGGAATACACTTTCTGATATAAAAACATGGCCGCTCCTCTCCTGGTACAGCATCTGTTTCGTATTACTGGACCATATGGAAGATTTCCAGCATCAGCTGTTCATCCAGTGGTCTGGGATTGCAGGTAATATGCCCGGTGGTCCGTTTGACCGTGTCCACCAGGGTCTGGTCCGAGGGCATTTCCTGGATATACGGGGCAATGTGGGCAGGGGCATGGACTGCCTCCCGCAGCTGTCTGACCCGCTGGATGGCCTTTTTGCCGTTGTCCAGGGGGGACAGGGCGCTGTCAGATACACCCAGGGCCTGGGCGATGCGGGCATACTTCTCTGCCGCGTAGGGAAGATTCAGTTCCATGGCAGCCGGAAGGAAGATGGAACAGGCATCCCCGTGGGGAATATGGAACATGGCGCCCAGGGGCTGGGCCATAATATGGGCAATGCCGATGCCTGCGGTAATGGCACAGCCGCCCAGATAGCTGCCCAGCATCATATTGCCCCGGGCTTCCAGATTGTCCGGGTGGGCAACGGCCTGCTCCAGGCTTCCGTTGATCAGTTCCATGGCCTTTAAGCCGTACATCTCCGAAAGGGGGCTGGCATTTAAGGACACGTAAGATTCAATGGCATGGCTCAGGGCATCCATGCCGGTTGCCACGGTGATCTTCTCCGGCAGGCTTACGGTCAGGGTGGGGTCCAGAATGACAATGTCCGCGATCATGGTGGTGTGGTATAGGCTCTTTTTCAGTCCGTTGTAGTTATTGAAGACCACGCTGACCTTGGTAGCCTCGGCGCCGGTGCCGGAGGTGGTGGGAACCGCAAGGAACAGCGGCGGAACCTGGGTAACCTGCCGTCCGTCCATCTGGTACTCCTCCACGTTGCCGCCGTTGACCGCCAGCATGCCAATGGCCTTGGCCACATCGATGACGCTTCCGCCGCCAAGAGCCAGGGTGCAGTCACACTGCTCTGCCACAAACAGGTCCCGGCCGCCGTTGATCATATGTAAATCCGGCTCACCGGCAACCTGGTCATAAACCACGTACTGGATTCCCGCGTCCTCCAGCAGACGTCCAATGGCCCTGGCTGCCGGGGCTTCCTTTGAGAAGGCGGCAAAAAATACTTTCTTCTTATTGTACCATTTTAAAATGCCGCCGATCTCCTGAATCTTATTCTCTCCAAAAATAATCTGTCTGTTGTTTACGATTTCGAACATGATAAAATCTCCTTTTCCTGATCTGGTATTTGTCTGTGGGAAGCATTCAAGCACGCAAGCCAGGTAAGTACCATGTCTGTAACCGTTCATGGCTAGTACATCGTTGCACTAATTCCCGAGTAACTAGCACTCGCTATCCGCGCCATCTGCACGCCTGCGAAGCTAGCCGTAGGTCCCACTACGCCGTCGCTTCGCAGACGCACAGCTGACACGAATATCAAGCACTATTTACTTCGGGATTAATGCAACGATGTACTAGGCATCTTCCTGCCAGGCTATTCCGGCCGGGAAGCATCGGGCGTCTGCCCGGTATGTTGCACAGCAAAGCAAAATAGAAACAACCTATTGTATCTAAAATGTACTTCAAATAGTAATACAAACCAACCGGATTGTCAAGGGGCAATTTAAAATATAGCAAAAAAAGAGAAAAAATTCTCATGTATTTCATATGTTTTGCCCATAAGCAATAGAAGAAACACAAAAAGATACAATAAAACACCGAAAAACACCACTAAAACTAGAAAAATAGCTTGATTTTAAGAACCGCCTATGCTATAAATGTGGTGTGGGGAGATATAAAAAGCACAACAGGTAAGCAGCAGAGCATACCACAGGTTGTAACAAATGTCAGAAAGGAGAATGGTATTCTATGAAATCAGCAAAAAAAGCAGTATCTTTATGTTTGGCGGCATGTCTTGCACTGGGGACAGCCGGATGCGGGGCATCCGGGTCTGCCCAGGCCACAACAGCAGGAGGCGGCCAGGAAAGCACGGAAAGCCAGGGCAGCCAGAACGCCCCATCTTCCGGAAGTGATTATACCTTTAAGCTGGCCACCGACGCGGCAGCCGATTATCCCACAACCATGGGACTTCAGAAATTCGCAGATGAGGTTCTGGAAAAGTCCGGCGGAAGGATCAAAATAGAAATTTATCCCAGCGCCCAGCTTGGAGATGAAAATGCCTACTTGCAGCAGTTACAGTTTGGCGCCATTGACTTTGCCAAATCCTCGGTAGCCCCTTTGGCCCAGTTCTGCGATGACTTAAACGCCCTGAGCCTTCCGTACCTTTTTGATTCCACCGACCATATGCTGCGGGTACTGGACGGAGAACTGGGGCAGGAGATTTTCAAGAGCTTCGAGTCCGCCAACATTGTGGGCCTTGGATATACCAACAACGGTTCCCGGAGCTTCTTTACCAAAAAGGAAGTAAAGCAGGCAGGAGACCTGGCCAATATGAAGCTCCGGGTCCAGTCCTCCCCCATGATGATGGGGCTGGTAGAATCCCTGGGCGGATTCCCCCAGGCCATTCCCTCCACGGAGCTGTACAGCGCCCTTCAGACCGGGGTTGTGGACGGGGCGGAGAACAATATCAATACCTATTATAATGACTCCCTGTATGAGCAGGCCCCTTATCTGATCCAGGACCGCCACAATATTCAGCCGGAAATTATCATTGCCTCCAAAATGACCTGGGATAAGCTGTCTGCCGAGGACCAGAAGCTGATCCGCGACGCCATACAGGTAGGCATGGACTACCAGAGGCAGGTCTGGAGCGAGGCGGAAGAGAAATCCGAAAAGCTTCTGAAAGAGGCCGGCGTGACCATCTATGAGCCTACGGAAGAAGAGCTGGAAGCCTTCCGGGAGAAATGCCAGGCCATGTATGAGCAGGAAGAGCTGGGCAAGCCCTATGAGGAGTTTGTGCAGAAGGTACGGTCAGTAGAGTAAAACCATAAAACGGCAACAGGTCAGGAGGGGTAACATGCTTAAGTATTTGGAAAAGGTAACAGACGCTGCATTCTGGGTCATGGATGTATTCAGCAGGCTGGTGGTTCTGTTTATGACAATCATTGTGTTTCTCCAGGTGATTCTCAGGGCATTTTTTAAGACCAATATCCCCTGGGGAGAAGAAGTTGTGCTGCTGGTGATGGTCTGGATGACCTTTGCAGCCATGTCCATTGGACTGAAAGAAGAAGTACATATCCGCATTGAGTTTTTCATGGCAAGATTTCCGCAGAACATCCGGAAGCTGGTTGTCATGTTCAACAATCTGGTGCTGCTGGCGGTGAACGCGGCCATGATTTATTACGGGATTGCCCTGATCCAGTTTACAAACATCAGCAGGCTTCCGGTTACCAAGCTTCCCTCCTCAGCGGTATTTTACATGATTCCCCTGTCAGCAGCCCTGAGCTGTCTGGCTCTGGCCGGGAAGCTGGCCGGGCTCTATGAGGCCCGGGGAACCCGGAATTTCATCAACGGCACCTACCCTCAGTGAACAAGGGGCCACTCGGTTTTGCACCACAGATTTGTGATTCTGCCGCGTTACTGTCACTCAGCGTACGTCCAGTACGCCTCGTTCCAGTGC
>CAJTOV010000166.1 GCA_910577765.1 uncultured Lachnospiraceae bacterium | reverse complement strand
TGTCCGGGGTCTTATCCTTAAACTTTGTGCTGCCTGCCCCGCCTCCGGATGCCGCAGAGACCACCAGGACATCCTGGCAGTTAAGGAGACCGGTGGTGCCGTACCGCGCGAATCCCACATAAACGTTCTCATCCATGTGTTTGTCATAGGACATGCGCAGTCCGTCCTGCAGGAGCGTGTCCAGGCTGCGGCCGGTCATATTGCCCCGCTGCATGTCGATCCACATGATCCTGGTGCCAAGTGCCACCATATGGGCCTTGTAAAGCCCCTTGGAGAAATCCGCCTGCACCATGGGAATCCCATTGGAACCGCCTGCATGGGCCAGACCGTCACCGGAACCGCCGGTTACCCCATAGCCCACCTGCATGGCGCTGATGGTCTCCGCCCATCCGCCGCCCACACGGACCGGGATATCCCTGGCATAGGTGAAGCTGGTCAGCGGGGTGCGGACCATCGTGTCCCGTTTCTCCAGCTCTGATGTAAGGAATGCCTGACCGGAAGCGATCCCGGCGGCATCCATGGCAAAACTCCGGGCATTTCCACCCCGGGCGGCCCCGCTCCCGCCCACAAATCCCAGATTACTGGTACCTACATTCTGAAAAGCCATATCTGTCCTCCTTATGCGTTGTTCCTGGTCAGGATACACAGCTCCGCTACTCTGCTGGCGTCTGCGCTCCCTTTCCACTGTACGTTTGCCAGCTTCACACTGCTGCCCGCATCCTCCACTGCCTCAAACCCGCCAATGGCCGCTGCCGGATAGGCTGCATTTGCCTTTGTCCGCACATACACGGCCCCTCCGGCTCCCGGCGTTCCGTTCTGGCAGACCACGTTGACGCTGCCCCGCTTCATCACCGGCACCGCCTCTCCAGGCCGGTACATGCCGGTGTTCTGGTCCAGGTAGTCCATGGCGGATTTTACCTCCCGCACGGCCACTCCCAGAAAACTGTCAGCAGTTCCGTCCGCACCAAAAGGCACCACGGCTCCACTGGTCCCGTACACCAGCGCACTTCCAAAAACGATGGCCGTATCCCCGGCCAGTGGGTGGGTGTCAACCACCGCATCCGGCTGCCTGGCATAACTTCCTGCATACCCGTGGGGCATTGTCTTCCCGATTGTCTGTCCTCTCATCACTTCTTCTCCTTCCTGTGGGGATTCATGCTGTCATAGGCCTTCTGCACATCCTCTGTGCCGGACCGGGGCCGGCTGTCCACTGCCTGCGCTGCATTTCTGCGGACTGCCTCCATGATCCTGGCCGTGTCGGAAATGCCGGTCTGGTCTGTGACACCTGCAATAATGGCATCTGCCACAGCCTTCCGCTGCTTCTCGTCCCCGATGGCTGCTACGGCAGGACGTACCCTTTTCAGAATGGAAGCCGCCAGGGCACTGTCAATCCCGCAGCCCGGGCTGCCCGTATCATCCGCCGGAATCACCTTCGCCCCACCGTCTGTATTCTGTGCGGGATCTCCTTCCCCGCGGCCGTCATCTGCCTCTTTTGCGGCTTCCAGCCTTTCGATGGCAGCATCCAGTGGGTCCTTCCCCTCTTTCCCTGCTTTCCCGGAGGCTCCGTCCAGCAGCGCCAGAATGGTATCCATCTTGTCGTTCAGGGCATCAAAAAAAGCAGCATCCTTTATCTGCTGCTGTGCCGGTTCCCCGGTCTCTTTCTTCCTTTCCGCCCCCTCTGCCTGGGGTGCTGTCCCGGTGCCTCCTTCCTCCCCGTCCAGGGCATCCGCCGCATCCATGGCCAGCTTCTGGATCTCCTCCGGGCTCTTGTCCCTGACGGCCTGCCCGAAGAGGCTGAATATCAGTCCTTTCTTTTTCATTGCTTTCCTTTCCGGCCCTGTGGCCTTTTCTGTTTCTGGTTTATCTGAGTCCAGTATCGCAGCCCGCTTCCCGGCCCTTCCCCGGTCCACCACCGCGATATGGTTGCCTCTGATGCTGTGCTGGGAGTAGGTACCGTCCCCGTTGGCCGTGTACCCGCACTCATATCCGCAGGAGATTTCCCGCTTCCCTCCCTGGATGGCCAGGATCAGCCCCCGGTCATGGATATGCAGGTCCGCAATCACATAGCCCTCCCAGTCCCCTGTTCCACAGCGGATTCCCTGGGCATGGCCCTTTTCATACATGGACACGGTGTCCGGGTCCAGGAGCTGGGGCGGGTGGTTGTCCGTCACCGGCTTTCCCTCAAAAGATGCCAGGGCCGCTTCGGAAAATACTTCCTCCGGGGACCGGTGGACGGTCACCACCCTGGTACCTGCAAAGCCCAGCTCACTTTCCAGGTACTGCATGTCCCCGGTCCTGGCAATGGGGACGTTGCGGCATATTAAAAAGCCCTCGCCAGTTTCGATCTGGTTGGGGCTTATGGTGTAGCCGTAATAGGCAAACATTGTGGATCTCCTTTCTAAGCAAATGGGTATAAAAATACCAGGCATCCGTCAGGACACCCGGTATGGGCAGTAATTTTCATCAAAATCTTCTGTACCAGAATAAGACTTTCGCCTGATTTCCCCGGGAATTCCCTGCTCATATTTGTCGCATTTTAAAAAGCCGCGCCAATATTTGCATTTCCCACACAGGCTCGATCTCGGCATAGGATTATCGTGCCATCTGCGGTCGGAATATAGTCCTTCTCCCATCACAATTCCTCCATATAAATCACATTTCCCTCAATTTTTGTTATCAGAAATTCACTTTTACGCTTAAATAAAATCTCTTGTTCCTGGCTGTATTGTCTGATATCTTTTCCATGTTTTGATTTTATTATATATTGAACCGGAAAGTTTTCATCATATACTGCTTTAGAGCTGGATAAATATGATTCAAATATTTTTGATTCTCCAACCACATGTGAATGGATAAACGTATTCACATCATCAAGTCCAAAATCAGAAACCGACCGATATAGCGTTCCATGATATTCTGGCATTTTATCAAGTGCCGAATCCAGATCATCCATCCATCTAATTTCTTCCTCTGATGGTTTTAGTGTTCGTCTCAGCTTATCATTTAATGCATATGATTCACTGCTAAGATATCTGTTCAACGCATACTGCTCATTATCCGTTAATTTAATTATACCAGAAGTGGCACTCTTTTCAACTGCCTTTTTCCGTTTCTCCCGGATCAGCCTCTGCCGGTTCCGCTCCTTCTCCCTATAAGCTGCTATCTGCTTCTTCGTCCGCGGGTCACGGTCCAGTGGGTTCTTTTCAGGGCTGGAGAAATCCTTGTCGCGCTGGATCTGCTTCTCTGTCTTTCCAACAGTTGTATAGCGAATGAGACTGTGCAGGCAGTTCGGATGGATGTTTAAGTATGTATTCGTCAAATCATCCGCCCCTGCCGGGTCCACCTTGCCAAAGGCCAGGGTCAGGGGCGGGTAATCTGGATTTGTCCCGCTCTTCGAATACACACGGCCCTCCAGGGCAGCACATACGGGGCAGGTGCTCCCAATCTTTACGATCTGCCAGAGGTCATGGTCATCCGCGGTCAGGATAGCTGCCACCTGGGCCTGCCGTGCTGTAGTCCGGACCGCCATATTTCCGTAGGCCTGCAGGGACCATTCCCTCCCTGCCTTGTCAACAAAGGCTGTTATTCCTTTGTTCTGCATGTCCTGAAGCATTTTTTTACTGGCCCCCGTCCACCCGGAACCGGCTGCCTCCTTTGCCAGCACCTGACGCAGGGCAGTTTCCCGAAACGGGTCCGCCTCCAGACGTGCGATGGTAAAGAACCTCCGTGCGCTCTCCATGGCTGTTTCCGAGGCTTCCGCGATCTCACCCAGCAGATTGTTGGACAGCTGCTGGACGACGGCTGTCTGGGCGGCTGAGAGCGTCCTGGCGCCTGCGTATCCGGCTGCAGCCCCTTCTGAATGGTAAAAAATCTTTTCCACCATCACCGGCACATAGGCCCAGGACTCATCCACCATGTTCTGGAGAATCTTCTGTACCCGCTCCAGCGCTGCCACCTCCGCGTAATCCACATAACCGGCATTCCGTTTCCGGGTGATCTCCTTCACCAGCTCCCGCTCCGTCCGCAGAAACAGCATCCGCATAAAGGCCGTCACGTCCCCGTTCTCCGGCGGGCGGATCAGCTTCGGCATACTGCATTCCTCCTGCCGGCTTTACTGTTTTTCAGCCTTATCCTTTCCATCCCCGTCTTCTTCCCCGTTTTCATCTGCTTCTGCCTCCTCTTCCGCCTGGTCCGGCCCGGCCCCCATCTCCAGCCCTGCCATGGGGTCTGCCAGCATCCGGCTCTTTGTGTAGGTCTGTCCCCTTCCGGCCTCTATACTCTCGTCGGAAATCTTTCCGAAAATCCCCGTCTCGTCTGCCAGTGCCTGCAGCTCCTCCATGGCCGTACCCGCATCCAGAAGGTCATTCTGGTAGGCACTGATCACCGCGCCAGTTTTCCGCTCCGCAATCTCCGCGATCTCCTTTGCATCCGGCGTCCACATGGGCGGGAAGTCAATATCCAGGTCATCCGGGATCTCTCCCCAGGCCGACAGCGCCATAATGGGCAGCAGCCGCTCGATCATGGGGCGGAATTCATTTTCCCGCAGGCCGTCAATGTAATCGTAATAGTTCTGAAGGTCATCCTCCCCGGTGGAATTGAGCCCTGCCGCCGACCTGCCGAACAGCTTGGTCACCGGCGTCCTGGCAGCCCCGGCCACGTCCATCATCACCCGGTCATACACATCCGGCAGCCCGGTAAAGGTGTACTGGGTATTGTGGATGGCATCCCCCCTGTTGACGATCCGGGTACCGAAATTGCTTTCCATCACTGCCTGGGCCTGCATCATGTTCCAGAAACGGCGCTGCATTTCCGTGTTGGCCGTGCCCAGAAGCTGGTCCAGGCCGTCCGACTCCATATAGTTCACATTGGCCCGGAAGGTCAGGGCTGCAATGTTGCCGGAGACATTGTCCCGTTTCACCACCTCACTGTACACAGCCTCGATCTCGCTTTCACCCCAGTAAAGCTCCGTCACCTGCTCCTGCCAGGGAAGTTCCCTGCCGATGAACCGCAGGATCCGGCTGTGGTGCACCCTGGCCACCATCTGCCCGCTGGCCTCCTCCCGGACCGTGTAGAATGCCGGCAGTCCAAAGTCCGGATCGGAAGGGTCTGTCACCAGTTCCATCTCCGGATACACACCACTCCACCGGTCCAGGATCTGGAGCCCCAGGAAGCTTCCCGGCAGCACCGCATCCAGATCCAGGGGCCGGCTTAGGTCATCCTGGCCACGGACCAGGATGAGGCCTGCCGCCCCGCCGTAAAGCCTGCCCCAGTACATGCCCAGAAGCAGCTTCCTGCGCAACTGGGTACTCCGCTCCAGGCGGGCCATCTGGTCCATGCACTCCGGCGTGACACCGGAGCGGAGAGTGTACCACTTCCGCACGATGTCATTGGGGATCGTGGCCACAATATTCTGCACGATCCAGTTGTCCCGGTACAGACTGGTCAGAAGCTGGTAATTCTGGGTGAGCCGGGTCACCGGGTACTCCGTGGCCTGCAGAAGGTCCATGGTCCCGAAGCCGATCCGGGCCGCAGGATTGGAAAAGGCGTCCATCGTGGTGACGGGCGCCTGGTGTGTATTATTGGGCTGTGTGTGATTCGGCGGTGTGCCCGCCTCCCTGCGGCGGGATATGTGTTTTCTGCTCATGCTGCTCCTGTCCTCCAGCTGGGTATTTTCGTTTTGACAAAATAGCGGAGGGCGTCACAGCCGTGATCTGCCTGCTTCACCGGCTTTTCCTCCCCGCGCTCCGCGGCCTTGTCATCCCACGCATAGGTCTGCATTTCCGCTGCCAGGCCTTTGCAGGCCCTGTTTATCATGATGTTTCCCTGGGCCAGCAGCGTGGATGTCATGCGGATTCCGTCCAGCACCTCATTGTCCGCAGGGATCACATAGAATCCCCGGCCCCGCAGCTCCGTGATAAAGGAGGCTGCGGAAGGGTCCACGATTACCGGGCACTGGTCCTCCGGGGCTGTCCCCATAAATGCAGACATGTCACCGGCATACTGGGCGTCTGTCTTCTGGGGACTTCCCCTGCGCCTGGCTTCCTCTGACCGGCTGTCCCAGCGGTACTCCCGGTCCACCCAGACTGTCTGTCCGTCGTCCCAGATCTCCAGGAACACGCACGGATTGGTGGTGCCGTAGTCTACAGCAATATACCTGGCAGCAGTGGACCTTAAACCCGGCTGGCGCTCTTCGTCAGTGTAATAGTTGGCATCTGTACACATGGTGTAGACCAGGCCCTCTGCCACGGCCCACAGCCCCTTTATGTAACGCAGGAAGAATACGCCGGCATACATGCTGCGGTACCTGGCCTTGATCTTTTCATCCAGGCTTAAGTTGTCCTCCATGGTAAAGTGCAGATATACCAGCCTTTTCTCCCGTTTCTTGTCAATCCACCCGGTCTTGAACCAGTGCATGGGGCCTGCCGGGTTGCAGTTAAACCAGAACTTACTGCCCGCAACGGAACACCTGCCCGTAGCCTGGTTGACAAAGGACTCCGGCATCAGGGCCACTTCATCAAAAAAGGCCCCGGCAGCCGTAATACCCTGGACCAGGTCCTGGGCAGCTTCATCCTTGCCGCCGAACATGTAAAAGTAGTTTGTCCGCCCTTTCCGGGTAACCTCCAGCATGTTGGGTGTCTCGCCGGACAGATGGTGTTTCCAGTGATACCCCCGGCTGGTGAGCATCAGCTTTAAATTCTGCAGTACATTCCGCTTGAAGGAGCTAATGGTCTTGCCTGCCATGATAAAGTTCTGCCCGTCAAAGGTCTCCATGGCCCAGAAAACAAATCCCAGGGACATGGCCACGGTCTTGCCGGACCGGATCGCGCCGTCCGCTATGATACCGTCACAGTTCTTCACCGGGCTGTTCTCCATCCACCAGTTCATCACCTGGCGCTGCCTCCGGGAAAAGGGGCTGAATTTAAATACCGGTTTTCTCCTCTTCATCCTCCTGGTTCCATTCCTTCCAGTCTTCCTGGCCTTTCAGCGCGTCCAGGAATCCGTCGTCCGGCTCATCTCCGCCGTCATCCAGATCCCCTCTGGCCCTGGCTGCCAGTTCAAGCTTTCTGGTCTCGATCTGAAGCTGGGAATCGTCAAAGCCGAACTTATGCAGGGACTCAACCGCCCTCTGCTTCCTGGCCTGGACACGGGTCAGGGCCTCTTCTATGGCCTGGATCTGTCCCAGCTTTCCCCGGTATTCCTTTAAGTCCGTTTCCTTATCCTTCTCTGTACCATACCTGCGGCTTACCAGAGTCATGCCGTCAGCCGGCTCCCCACTGGCCAGGCTCTCCACAGATTCCTTTATGGCTTCTATCCGTTTCAGCATCCGCCGTTCCCGGACAGTGAGGAGCTGGATCTCCTGGAGAAGGAGCCGCTGCTTGTCTGCCGGGACTGACGCCACAAGGCGCTTTTCCTCGTCATCCAGGCAATCAAAAAGGAGAGTCTCAAACTCTCCCGTAGTGACTGCTTTCTTATTGCCCGGCGGCCCGCCGGAGCTGTTCCTGTTTCCGGGCTGGGCGCCCCGTTCGCTTTTTCTATCCGAGCGTTCGCTTTTTTCTTCTCCCCATTTATAGGTGCATTTCCAGCGGCGGACCGTTCCCTCCGGCAGATCCAGGTGTTTCGCTATCTCTACCAGTTTTTTGCCTGCAAGGTACAGTTCCTTAGCCTGCTCTGCCCTTGGGTCTGGTGCCCTGGCCATGCTGGATCACCTCCTATTGGTTGGTTTTTGGAAAAAATATGAGAG
>CAJTOV010000165.1 GCA_910577765.1 uncultured Lachnospiraceae bacterium | reverse complement strand
CCCGGTAAACCGGCAGTAAGTTTATAAAGCCGCCGGTATTTCCGGCTGTGCATATGGCTGTTTTTAATTACACACGGATTCCTGAACCATGATGCGTCCCAAAGCCGGTGGAAGTTTCCCGGTTCCGGATTTTATTAAGGTCCGGATACGTCCCGGACTGTTACAGATGACCTGCGCAAATCCGGTATACTCTGTACCAAGCAGTTTTGTATTAGTCTTCAGATTTTAAAAAATGTAAAGGAGACTACTATCATGACAGACAGAGAGAAGATGGAATGGTTTATGACGAAGAAATGGAGGAAATGCTTAATAAAATTAATGAAAATGTAAGGGATTATTTATGGGAGAAATTGAATTTAAGTAATAACAGCCAGCAGACAGAAGGAAACTTAATAGGATTTGAGCGAACAGTGTATAACAAAATGCTTAACGGCAGATGTAATTTTACTTTAAGACATCTGTGCCTGATTTCCAGACATTACAACATCAGTGTACCGGATTTAATCAGCCGGACTGATTAAAAACAGACAGCAGTGACCCCCGGAAGGGGGTCTTAATAAATTATTACATGTGTGAATTATATTCACACCGGTCCTGACTTTATTATGGTACAATGGCGTTATCTTAAAAAAACAGAAAAGGAGCCAAAATTATGAACAAGAAAATAAGTTTCAGTTGTAATGTTAATATTACTAACCTTCCTAATAATGCTGAGGATTATGTCCTTAAATCAGAGTATGGACATTTTAATGTCCCTAAATATTCTGATGGCAGTGGAAGGGAAATCGTAAGAACCATTTCCTTTCCGCCGGAAGGAAACTGGTATCTCATAACGGCTGGGAAGAATCACTTAAATGGGGTTATTTCATTAGATGTTGTATTCAGCCTTGACGGGGAGGTGAAAATTTATAATTTTGAGGAACATATGAGGTTTGATGTTCCGGTCAGCCAGACAGTGGATGCCGTTCTTAATGGGAGTTTTGATATTCCTTATGAAGAGCTTCCGGATTTGATTGAAACATTAAAATCCGGATTCGTTCCACCAGAAACAGATGCTGAAGAAAATCCGGATGCTGAAGAAGTACTTGAACTGGAGGATGGAGAAGAGTTTTAACTGAATGATGAGTTTTAATCATCCAGGGGAACCATATGGTTCCCTTTTTTAATGTGCAATATTTGCACTCTTTTTCCCACTTTTTATGTTATACTTAAAATGTAAGATATCTTCACCAGCGGTTTTGATAAAAATTTTGAATGTAAAGAAGTTAGAAGTAATGAAAAAAAGATAATTTAAAATATTTCCCTAACAGTAGTCAAAAAAAGAAGATATCTGCATTGATACCCCTAACAGAGAAGTTAGAAGTAACAATAACCAGAAGTCAAAGAAAACAAAAGCCAGTAGTTAAAAAAATCAGAAGCCAGAAGAAAGAAGCACTATATAATCCCAACAGAAGTACAAAAACCGTTAGGTGTATCTCTTATAAAAGGAGAACACCAGAATGAAAGAAATATCCCATAATAATCAAAGAAATCTTAATAGGATTGACCTCTTTTCTTTATTGAATGAGGCGGTTAAACACGGTATAATAAATATATCAGATGTGCAGAAAAAAATAGAGATGACAAAGAGAGAAGAATATTTAAATCTGCATAAACAGAACTATAAAATCTGGCAGGGGACCGATGGAAAATGGAGGACTTACCTGCCGGATGAATCGAAAGAAGACGGAAGGAGGTTAGTAAAAAAAGTTACCGAAGAAAAACTGAATGATGCGGTTGCTGATTACTACCATTCCCGGGAAAAGCAGGCCAGATCCAAAAAGGCCACCCTCAGAACATGGTATCAGACATGGCTTGATTATAAAAAATTGCAGACACGTTCGACCATGTATATCAGACGGATTGCAAGTGACTGGGATAATTATTACCTGGGTGATTCCATAATAGATATCCCCCTGGCACAGCTTGATTATGATATATTGCAGGAATGGGCACTGAAAAAGGTCAGGATGCATGAATTAACCAAAAAGCAGTATTATAATATGACGGTAATTATAAGGCAGTCCCTTGATTATGCAGTACAGAAAAAAATGATTGTGGAAAATCTTTTTTCCAAAGTCCGTGTTGATTCAAAACTTTTTAAAGTCAAAAGGAAACCGGATGATGAAACCCAGGTATTCCTGGTGGATGAACAGCCGCAGATCGAAGCCGAAGCATATAGGGATTTCCAGGAAACCGGACATAATGCGTGCCTGACAGTTCCATTTGCATTCCAGACCGGACTGCGCCTGGGGGAGATAGTTGCCATCAAAGAAAGCGATATAAAGGATGACTATATCCATATCCAGCGGATGGAGATACGGGAAGTGGACCAGCTGCCGGACGGCACATGGACAACACAGAAAATGAAAGTTGTCGATTATACAAAGTCCGAAGCAGGAGACAGATGGGTATACCTGAGCAGTAAAGCCCGGGATATTATAAAACGGGTACTGGAAAATAACCGGGACCGGGGATTCCACGATGACGGTTTCCTATTCCTGAACAAGGACGGACGGATTCATGCAAAAGGAGTTGACTGCCGGATAAGGAAATACTGCCGCCATATTGGAATCATGGAGAAGGGAACACATAAGATCCGCAAGTCCTATATTTCCACCCTGATTGACAGCGGCCTGAATATTAATGAGATCCGAAAGCAGGCCGGACATGAAGACGAACGGACCACATATGGGAATTACTGCTACAACCGCTTGTCAAATACCCAGACAGAAAGCATCCTGGAAAAGGCCCTTTGCAGTTAAAAAGGTAATCAGAGGTAATCAGAACATATGTACACAAAAATAGCGGAATCCAAGAAAAATCAAGGGTTCCGCAGAAATAAAAACAGCGGGTGATGGGAATCGAACCCACATATCCAGCTTGGAAGGCTGGTGTTCTACCACTGAACTACACCCGCAGACAAAACAGCGTCAGACAGAGCACAGTCGGGGTGACAGGATTCGAACCTGCGACTTCCTGGTCCCAAACCAGGCGCTCTAGCCAAACTGAGCCACACCCCGATGGGATACCTCCCGGCCGGCGGATTCTCTGCAAAACCTCTCACCGCTTGACGCAAATGCAATTATAAAGCATGGAAATGGTTTTGTCAACAAAAATTTTTCAAAATGGCAAAAAAATCCGCTGCTGATGCAGCAGTTCCCATATCCGCTGAACGGTTACCTGCTGATATCCTACCACCGTTCCGTCCTTTCCGGCTCCAGGTACCGCTGGTCATAATGGACGGTTCCGTCGGCATCCATGGTCATGATCATGTAGGAGGGCTTCCTTCCCTCCTGCCTGGGGTAGGACAGGCTGCCCGGGTTGAGAATGGTCACCTTCTTGCGGATATCCAGAAACGGGCGGTGGGTATGGCCGTACATGGCGATGTCGCAGCCCCGCTCCACAGCCTCCTCATAGAGATTCTCCACACTCAGGGACACATTGTAATAATGTCCGTGGGTCAGCAGAATCTTATGGGGTCCCAGGGTCAGCTCAATCTCCCGGTCCAGGGAGGAAAAGAAATCATTGTTCCCCATGACCATCTCCAGCAGGCAGCCTTCATTGACCCATTCCGCTATGGCGTACTCACTGCCCTCGGCATCTCCCAGATGAATCAGCATATCCAGGGGCGCCTGCTCCCGGATGACCCGCTCCAGATTGTCATCCTTCCGGTGGGTATCACTTACGATCAGTATCTTCATCAGGAATCCTCCTCCAGAATACCTTTCAGCTTCTGTTTCATGGCTTCCAGGGCCTTGCCCCGGTGGCTGATCCGGTTCTTCTCCTCCATGGTCAGCTCCGCCGAGGTTACTCCGTACTCTGTAAGCAGCAGAATCGGGTCATAGCCAAAGCCCCCGCTTCCAGCCGGTTCCTGGGCAATAACCCCCTCCATGACGGCCTCTGTGTGCAGTACCCGCCCGTCCGGCAGCACTGCCGCAATATTGCACACGAACCTGGCTGCCCGTTCCGCCCCCTGGGCCTGGGAGAGACGCTCAATCAAGTTCCGGTTCTTGATCTCATAGGAAGTGTTCTCCCCCATGTAGCGGGCCGAATAGATTCCCGGTTCCCCGCCCAGATAATCGATTACAAGGCCCGAATCATCGGCCAGCACAATCTCCCCGGTGCAGGCCCAGACTGCCCTGGCCTTAATCTCCGCATTTTCCCCAAAGGTAGTTCCGTCCTCCACGATCTCCGGAGCTGCCCCTGCTTCTTTCATGGACAGTATCTCACAGCCCAGATCCCCCAGGATCTGGCGGATCTCCCGCATCTTTCCCGGATTGCCGGTGGCAAATATTATTCTGTGTTTCATGGTTCCTCCTCTATAGGCAACAGGGACTCCCGGAGTCTCACATATGCTATTCTCCCTGGGTCTTCCGGGCACTGGTATAGGCCTTGAGACACACGTTGCAGTTCTGCTTCTCCTCCACATGGACCCAGTCCTTTCCCTCGTAGCTGAGATAGCCTTCCCCGTCAGCCGTATTGATATTGGCCCGGCCGTCCCCGGCATCGAATTCAATGGCAATGGGATGCAGGGCCCCGGGCGTCCGCAAACGGATCATCACGGCAAACCGCTCCCCAGGCTCTAAGGGTATCTCCCGGTCAAAGGGAATGGTGTAAAAGCCCGCATACTCCAGATGGCCCTTTGCCACCTGCACCCGGTTATGGAAGCCGGAGCTTCCGGCCTTTCCGGTCAGGTGTCTGGCCACATAGACCTCATAATCGGTATTCCTGTCCACCGCATAGAATCCGGCGGCCCGCAGGTTCTCAGCCCCCGCAGCCGTGTACACATTGGCTCCCCAGGCTGCTTCCTCCCCGTAGCCAAGCTGGCCGATCCAGCCGCACAGATCGCTCTGGTAAATACAGTCGTAGTTGCCCGCCGGCTCCACTTTGGCGTACACCGCATTGGTCCTGCCGATATTTTTGTCATAGTAAGATACGTAGAAGAAGCCCTGGTCCCCGAACAGGGTTCCCCAGCTGTTCTCGCACAAGTAGGCACCGTTGGCCTCCACCTGGGCCGGAAATGCCTCCTTTGGGAAGTTGTCGTCCCACCCTACGATCACCACATCGTGGTTGGGGTCCACCTCCTGGGGATAGCAGTAGGCCCTGGCCTCCAGATTGTAGAACTCGGACTCGCTGGTCTGGTCCGTCATGGTGGTATAAAGAGACGTCTGTACCCCGCCGCTTTCCAGAACCGCCCGTTTGATGGCATCCCGGTCCCCCTCCGGAAGAATCCGCACCTCCTGGACATGCTTGGAGGGCTTTAAGCCCTGAGGCGATATACCGTCCCCATAGACATCCTCCGCCTCGGTCACCGGACCCTGCCAGGCCAGCAGATAGGAGGCTGCCATCATATAGTCGCCTCCCACCTCTTCCCGGAAGTTAAAATTGGGATTGTGAAGCATGTGGTCCTCGGAAAAATCCCAGACCTCCTGGGGAAGCAGGGAATTCTCAAGGGCAAGAAGAGACGCGAAGGCCCAGCAGCTTCCCCAGGCACCCTGGTCCCGGGCCGGTGAGGTCCGGCCTGCCTCCCGGGCATCATACCGGGCCGGAAGCTGCGTCTGTCCGGCCTGTGACGGGCCCACGGCGGCGGCCCCGGCCTCGGAAGGCCCGGCGCAAAGCGCCAGCACCGCTGCCAGCGCCAGAGTGGCTGCCAGCCCTTTGCCGGCCGCCTTACCTGCCGTCCTCTTCCCCTTTGGATCTTTCACCGGTATCTGCATCATATTTCACCCTCTTCGGCGGCCTGGGTCCCAGGAACTGGTAATAGTAGGTCTTCATCATACCGTTGTATATCTTCCGGTTCCTGTCTGCCTTCCGCCCCATATATTTTTCCACATCCTCATAGGCTGTGATCACATACGCCGACCAGGCATCCAGTGCCCGGAAACGCTCTCCCAGACTGGTGTACAGCTCCGGCAGGTCCGCCTTGTCCTCGATCCGTTCCCCGTAAGGGGGATTGGTGATCAGGAAGCCGTATTTCTTCGGATGGCTCAGTTCCCTGACCGGCCGCTGCTGGAAATGAATCATCTCCCCCACGCCTGCCGCCTCTGCATTGGCCCGGGCCGCTTTGATAATGGCGCCGTCACTGTCATACCCCTGGATATCCACCGGAACCGAGGTATCCACCATACCGGCAGCCTCCTGCCGCACATCCTCCCAGCACTGGCCTGGAATCAGGTTCTCCCAGGTCTCTGCCAGAAATGACCGCTTCAGGCCGGGAGCCATATTGGCGGCAATCATGGCCGCTTCAATGGGAAATGTCCCGCTGCCGCAGAAAGGGTCCACCAGAATCCGGTCCCTGTTCCAGGGGGTCAGAAGAATCAGGGCCGCAGCCAGGGTCTCCGTAATGGGGGCCTTGCTGGTCAGCTTCCGGTATCCCCTGCGGTGAAGGGAATCCCCGGAGGTATCGATGCCAATGGTCACCTGGTCCTTGTAAAGGGACACCCGCAGCGGATAGCTGCTGCCGGTCTCCGGCACCACCCCGGTGCCGTAAGCTTCCTTCATCCGCTCCACCATGGCCTTCTTCATCACCGACTGAATGTCCGAGGGACTGAACAGCCGGCTTTTTACCGAATTGGCCTTCTTGACCCAGAACTTCCCGTCCTGGGGAATGAAATCCTCCCAGGCAATGGCCCTGGTTCCCTGAAACAGCTCCTCGAACGTGGTGGCCCGGAAGCTTCCTGCCTTAATCAGCACCCGCTCCGCGGTCCGCAGGAACAGATTGGCATAACAGACTGCTTCCCCGTCCCCGATGAAGGTCACCTTCCCGTCTTCCACCTGGGAAATGTCATAGCCCAGGTCAATAATCTCTTTTTTCAGCACCGCCTCTAAGCCAAAGTGGCATGGGGCGATGAGCTCAAATACCCGGTTTCCCATCAGGCTTCCTTTCTTCCGGCAGACAGATCCAGCTCCTTCACCACGGTTCCCTCAAAGTCCAGAATGCGGAACAGACTTCCGTCCAGAACTCCGTAGGTGGACGGATTGCCGTCCTTAGGCAGGGAGGTGGACCCGGGATTGAGAATATAGCAGTCCCCCAGGGCATCTGCCCGCAGCAGATGGGTGTGGCCGTGAATCAGGATATCTCCGGCCTTCATGGGCGGAAGCTGGTCCTGGTGGAACAGATGGCCATGGGTCACAAAGAAGTTTAACCCGTTAAGCACCATCACGGCATAGTCTGCCATCACCGGAAACTCCAGGACCATCTGGTCCACCTCTGCCTCACAGTTGCCCCGGACCCCATAGATCTCCTGCTTCTGCCCGTTGAGCATGGCCGTCACCGCCTTAGGGTCATACTCCCTGGGCAGGTCATTCCTGGGGCCATGGTACAGAAGATCCCCCAGAAGAATCAGCCGGTCTGCCCCGGACTCCTTATAAAGCTCCAGCAGCTTCCGGCAGTAGTAGGCCGAGCCGTGAATATCTGACGCAAACATATATTTCATAACTTCCGTATCCTCGCTTTCATCAACTGAATGTGTCCGGCCCCCGCCCTGCCCCCATGGCAGAAGATGGATGGACTGTTACTATTTTAAAGCCTTACCCATGGAATTGTCAACGAAAGCATTCTTAAAAATGCATTACAATATTACAGCAGTGTAACAGTTCAGATACCCCTTGAACTGTTCCGCATACGGCCATTTAGAATCGCTGACGCGATAGGCCGTATGCCCGCGACCGCTGCGTTTTCTTACGGTCAGCGCGGTGAACGCGCAG
>CAJTOV010000164.1 GCA_910577765.1 uncultured Lachnospiraceae bacterium | reverse complement strand
TTGGCCGAGTTAGCCTGCTCCGCAGAAGCCTCGGAAATCTGACGTACCTTCTGGATAACCACACGGGAACCTTCCACCACGTCTTCCAGTGCATGCTGGGTAGACTCGGTCAGCTCCACACCATTGGTCACGGCCTGCAGCGTCTTGGCCACCAGCTCGGAGGTGCTCTTGGCAGCGTCTCCGCTCTTGGCAGCTAAGTTCCGCACCTCGTCGGCAACCACGGCAAAGCCCTTGCCTGCGGAGCCTGCCCGTGCTGCCTCCACGGCTGCATTCAGTGCCAGAATATTGGTCTGGAACGCAATATCTTCAATGGTCTTAATGATATGGCCGATCTCGTTGGAACAGTCACTGATCTCACCCATGGCCTTGGCCATCTCCTGCATCTGCTGGTTGCAGAGTCCGATCTGGCGCTCCACCTGGTCAACCCGCACACTGGTTTCATTGGCATTCTTGGCATTGTCACTGATCTGCTCGGATACCTGGCTGACACTGTTGACCAGGTTATCAACCTCATTGGCCTGCTCTGTGGCACCCTGGGCCAGGGCCTGGGCTCCGCTGGAGACATGCTCTGCCCCGTTGCCTACCTGGACCGCTACCAGCTGGATCTGGGACATGGTATCATTCAGCTGCTCTAAAATGGCGTTGGTAGAGTTCTGGATCTCAACAAAATCACCGATATAGTCAAGCTCCGGCTCCCGCTTCAGATTGCCCTTGGAAATGGCATCCAGGTTCTGGGAAATATCAGTAATATAAAGGGAAAGGGTCTTGGCCGCCTTGTTCAGGCTGTCGGCCAGTACACCGATCTCGTCCCTATTGCTGACTTTGATCTCAAAATCCAGCTGGCCTTGGGACAGACGCTGGCTGTCCGCAGTGATCAGTTCGATGGGGTGGACGATCTGGGACATAACATACTGGATCAGCAGCACAGAGGCGATCAGAATCAGTACAACCGTACCTACTGCGATGAACATGGTGATGCTGATGGCCCGGTTCAGCTGCTTCTCGTACTCTTCCACCTCGGCCTTGCTGTTCTCCACTACCTGGTCTAAAAGTCCTACCAGACTGCTGACATTCTTCTTGGTCTGATTCAGATACATATCCTGGGCCTGCTGGGGATTGGTAGCATTCAGGGAAAGGATATCCGTGGCTGACTTATGAATCTCCTGGTGGATGGGAATCATCTGGTCCATCAGGCTGGTAAGCTGGGAATTGTTTATGGTGGAACGGTCTGTATTATACAGCCACTTTCCCAGGTCGCAGGCAGTATAGTCGGTGCTGCCTGTAAATTCCGTACCATAACTGATGGAGGAACTGAGATTCTCAATCCAGCTGAAATGTGCCTTCTCGGCAGCAAGGGCCAGGGTATGTACATTGGTCGCTGCCGCTGTACTCTGGCTGAAATGCTTTACCTGCCGCAAGCCACTGACCGTGATGATTCCGCTGATAATAACCACCACGAAAATCATGGCAACCCGCATCCATACTGCTTTTTTAATTGAACTTTCCATGAGCATGAACCTCTTCTTTTCTAGTATTTCAGGAAAGAGCGGGATACGGCCGGTACTGCCAAAAATCCCCCCCAACATCCCTGATGATGATATTGGACTCTCAATAGGATCTATTATACCCGAAAATAAACTGTTTTTCAATCCTTATTTGCCTGGCTGAAGAACGGATTTCAGTCCCGTACCTGTTTTCCTCCCCGTTTTCCTGCCCGTTTCCCTGCCCGCTTCTACTTTACACAGCCGGTCAGTTCCCGGAGATCCTCCACCTGGTTGTCCTTCATATAGGCCTCTATGCCCTCCGCAATCTCCACCGTAGCCCGGGGATTGTAGAAATTGGCCGTGCCCACGGACACGGCGGTGGCGCCGGCCATAATAAACTCCAGGGCATCCTCCGCCGTGGCGATGCCGCCCATACCGATGACGGGAAGCTTCACCGCTCCTGCTACCTGGTACACCATCCGCAGGGCCACCGGCTTCACGGCCGGCCCGGACATGCCGCCGGTTTTGTTGGCAATGGCAAAGGTACGGCGGTGAATATCAATCTTCATCCCCGTAAGGGTGTTGATCAGGGACAGTACATCCGCCCCGCCTGCCTCCGCGGCCCTGGCCATCTCGGTAATATCCGTCACATTGGGGCTCAGCTTCATGATCACCGGCTGCTTTGCATGGCGCTTCACCTCCCGGGTAATGGCCTCCACGGCCCTGGGGTCCTGGCCGAAGGCAATGCCCCCTTCCTTTACATTGGGGCAGGAAATATTGATCTCCAGAAGATCCACCGGCTCCTGGGACAGCCGTTCCACCACAGCCACATAGTCCTCTGTGGTTCTGCCGCAGACATTGACAATGATCCGGGTGTCAAACTGCTTAAGATACGGAATGTCCCTCCGGACAAATACGTCTATCCCCGGATTCTGGAGTCCGATTGCATTGAGCATGCCCCCGTACACCTCCGCGATCCGGGGGGTAGGATTCCCCGGCCAGGGTACACTGGCCACGCCCTTGGTCACCACCGCCCCCAGGCGGTTTAAATCCACGAATTCGCCGTATTCCGCACCGCTTCCGAAGGTTCCGGAAGCCGTCATCACCGGATTTTTCAGTTCTACTCCGGCCAGATTTACCCTGGTATTCATCAAAGCTCCACCTCCTCTGCACGAAAGACCGGACCGTCCTTACAGATCCGTTTGTTATGGACATGGGAATGTCCGTCCACCTGGGTGGACCCGCACACGCAGGCCAGACAGGCGCCGATGCCGCAGGCCATCCGCTCCTCCAGGGACACGAAGCACTCCATCCGGTTCTCCCTGGCGTATGCCTTGACGGCACGGAGCATGGGGGTGGGGCCGCAGGCATAAATGACCTGGGCCGTCAGTCCCTGCTGGCGGATGGCATCCAGCACATTGCCCCTGGTTCCGGCGCTGCCGTCCTCCGTGGCGATGCTGACCGGCCCGTAAGGGGCGAATTCCTCTTCCAGAAACAGATGGTCCCTGTATCCCAGGATGATCTGCTTCTCACAGTCCAGTTCCCTGGCCAGCTGGAGCATGGGGGGAATCCCGATTCCCCCGCCAATGAGAAACGCCTTCTTCCGGCTGTCCAGGGGAAAGCCGTTGCCCAGGGGGCCCATAACTGTCACCGGCTCCCCTGCCCGGTATCCGGCAAACTCCCGGGTGCCTGCACCGGCCACCCGGTACACGATCCGCAGCCGTCCCCCAAAGGGGTCTGTCTCACAGATGCTGATGGGTCTGGGAAGGAGCCTGCTGGCATCCTTTGTGTAGACGGACAGGAACTGTCCCGGTCTGGCGGCTCTGGCGATTTCTTCTGCCTCAAGCCACATGCTGAACACGCCGGGGGCCAGCTCCTCCTGACTCAGAAGCTGGGCCTCCTGCCTGGTCTTATGCTGTCTTACTTCATTATTCATAGAATTCCTCCGTGGATGTCTTATGTACTCCTAAAGTCCCGCCGCGCCCGGGCAGGTACGGCTAAACTTTGGGTGTACATGCTTTTGGGTCACAGGACGCTGCCGATATCTGCCTTCATATCCAGAACCGCCTGTCTGGAGGCCTCCGCGAAATGCTCCGGCCCGAACTTTGCATATTTTTCCTGGCGGTAGGCGGCGATGATTCCCCGGGAAGAGTTGACCACAGCTCCCAGTCCGTCCTCATTAAAGCATGCCTTCAGGTCCTGGGCCGTGCCTCCCTGGGCGCCGTAGCCTGGTACCAGGAAGTAGGTGTGGGGCATAAGCCTGCGCAGCACTGCCCCCATTTCCGGGTAGGTGGCTCCCACCACGGCTCCTACATTGCTGTAGCTGCCGTCCATACAGTCACTTCCCCATTCTACCACCTTCTCCGCCACATGCTCATATAAAGGCCTTCCGTCAATGAGCCTGTCCTGGAACTCGCCGCTGGACGGGTTGGAGGTCTTGACCAGTACAAAGATTCCTTTGTCCTCTGTCCTGCACACATCTACAAAGGGCTTGACCCCGTCGGTTCCCAGATAAGGATTCACCGTAAGAAAATCCGTGTCAAAGGCCCTGCACAGGCTGTCTCCCACCTTCACACTGCCCAGATGGGCCGTGGCATAGGCGGCTGAGGTGGAACCGATGTCCCCCCGCTTGGCATCACCGATAACCACCAGGCCTTTCTCCTGACAGTACCGGACGGTCTGCTCATAGACCTTAAGGCCCGGTATTCCGAACTGCTCATACATGGCAATCTGGGGCTTGACGGAAGGGACCAGGTCAAAGGTATGATCCACAATCTCCTTGTTAAAGTGCCAGATAGCGTCTGCCGCCCCTTCCAGGGTCTGGCCCAACTCCTTCATGGAACGGTTCCGGATATGGTCCGGGATGAACCCCAGCATCGGGTCCAGCCCCACACAGATGGGGGCCTTGGTCTTCTGAATCTTCTCGATCAGCTTCTGAATCATGATATCCTCCTCTTAATTTGCCGGAAATCCGGGTGCTTTGTTCCTTACCATTTTCTCCATTCTAGCATAACTGTCCGGGCCTTTCAACCATTATAACAGCCGGGCTGCCAGGGGCACCACTACCACGGTCATCAGACCGGCCACGGCAATGGAAAGACTGCTCATGGCCCCTTCCACCTCCCCCAGCTCCAGGGCTTTGGCCGTACCGATGGCATGGGCAGCCGTACCCAGGGCCAGTCCTTTGGCAATGGGATGTTTCACCCGGCACCACCGGAACAGGGTCTCCCCAATGATATTGCCGAAGATTCCTGTGATGATGATGCACACCACCGTGATGGTGACGATCCCCCCGGCCTCCTCACTGACTCCCATGCCGATGGCCGTGGTAATGGACTTGGGCAGAAGGGTCACATAGTGCACATGCTCCAGCCCAAACACCAGGCTCATAAGGAAAATGCTGACGGCACTGGCTGCCACCCCGGCTGTGATGGCCACTGCCACGGCCACCAGGTTCTTCTTTAACAGCTCCAGCTGCTTATAGAGAGGGATGGCCAGACACACTGTGGCCGGTGTCAGCAGATAGCTGATATATTTAGCGCTGCTGTTGTAGGAAGCATAGTCGATCTTAAAGGCCAGCAGCACCGCGATTACCAGCACCACGGCTGTTAACAGCGGATTCAGCACAGCCCACCCCAGCCGCTTCTTTAACCACGCCCCGGCCAGGTAGGCTCCCAGACTCAGCACAAACCCCAGATACATGGATTCCTGAATGTAACTCATAGTACCATTCATGATTTCTTTCCTCCCAGCATTTTCTCGGCAATGATTCCTGTAACTGCCATGACAAAGACCGTGGACACCAGGCTGATGACCACCACCGGAACCAGAACGGCCTGCAAAGCGCCCATACTTTCCAGCAGCCCCACAGACGCGGGTATGAACATTACCGGCATAATATCCAGCAGGAAATTCCCCGTGGCCTCCACCTGGTCCACCTTGAGGACTCCGGTACACAGAAGCACCAGCATGAGAAACAGCCCGTACACACCTGCCGGAACCGGCAGGGGCAGCACATGGTTTAAGAATTCCCCTGCCAGGGTCAGGGCAAAAATAATAAAACTTTCACGGATATACTTCATCCTCTACCTCCTTGGTCACAGGACCTGTCAGGCAGACATTTGCCGGCAGGTCTTGTATTATCCTGTTTCTTCCTATATACTTGAGACATTATAATCCAGAAAGGACATGAATACAACCCATGAAACCACAAATTACCAGACACCGTTTTCTTTCGGAAGCCCAGAAGATGGAGATTGCCGCCCTGGTGGACCAGTGCTGCCGCCACGACCATACCCGCCTGGTCTATCCCCTGGAGGAAAGGGACTGTACCCATTACCTGATGCATGCTCCCCAGGGAGAGCTTATGGCTGTGCTGGCCATTCTCCTTTACCCCCATTCCCATGTGGAATGCAGCGCCTTCACGGCTCCGGTCCACCGGCGGAAGGGATATTTCTATGATCTCATGAATGAGGCGGAGGACGTATATGAGGATTATGATGTGATGTTTCTGGTGGATGAGTCCTGCGGTGCCTGCGTGGCTGCCATGGAAGCCCTTGGCGCAGACCTGGACCATCATGAATTGCAGATGGAACTGGACATGGAACCGGAAAGGAACGGATGGGGCCCGGCATCCGGCCCGGAGTTCTGTCTGACGGCAGAAACCGACCCTGCCATACCAGGCAATCTTCACTGGAAGCTGTTCCAGGAAGGCTCCGGCGGAAAAAATCTGTCCGGAAGCTGCCAGACCCTGGCCCTTTCCCGGGGCCATGTATGCCTCCACCATATGGAGATTCCGGAGAACCTGCGGAGCCAGGGCTTTGGTACCCGGCTCTTAGATCTGCTGAAAGAGGTCCTGGCCAGGGACGGGATTACCCGGATCCTTCTCCAGGTGTCCGGCGACAATACGCCTGCCGTCCGCCTATACAAAAAGGCCGGGTTCCGGGTAACGGAAAACCTGGCCTGTTATCTCTACTGATTTACTTTTTCACCGTACCACCCTTGGCTTCGATATTCTTCCGGATCTGAAGCATCTTCTGGTCGGTGAGGGCGATGATCTCCGCGCACTGGCGGAGCTCCTCGCTGATCTCGTCCGAATCCCCGTGGGCCTCCTTCTTATACTTAAGCTGGTGGTCCAGGCTGGCCCAGAAATCCATGGCAATGGTGCGGATCTGTACCTCCACCCGCATATTTTTCTTCTCATGGGAGAAGAAAACAGGAATCTCAATGATCAGGTGATAGCTTCTGTAGCCGTTGGGCTTGGGATTCTTTATGTAATCCTTGGTGGCAATGACCGTAATGTCATCCTGGCTTACCAGCATATGGGCAATGGAATAGATATCATCCACAAAGGAACAGATCACCCGGATACCGGCCACGTCGTCCAAATGATCCATCATAGACTCTAATGACACCGGAAGATCCCGCCTGCGCAGCTTCTCCACAATGCTCATGGGCTTCTTCACCCTTGACTTGATCATCTCAATGGGGTTTCTCTGGTTGCGGACAGACAGCTCGTCATTGAGCACCTCCAGCTTGGTCTTTACCTCCCGGATGGCGCATGTATACATCATAATGGCTGCCTTAAACTCTGCCGCCTGGCTGACCAGGGCCTCCGGCACCTGGACCACGTTGGGAACCGTCACCACGGACTGGTGCAGTTCGCTGTTTGGGTTCATATTAATATTCATCTGTACACCTCAAAAAATCCTTCTGCTTCTACTTACTATTATAACGGATTTTTGCGGTAATACAAGAAAGCTTTCCTTAAATTTTTAGAAACTGAGCTTCCAGTACGCCCCGGACACTGCCTGGAAATCATCCAGAACCGCCTTGGCCTTTGCCGGGTCAATGACCGTCCGGTTCAGGGTCAGGGCCTGCAAAGCCTTGGTGTAGCTCTGCTCCAGAAATGCCTCCACAGTCAGGCGCTCATAGGCATACTGCCCCTCCATCAGCCCCTTGTAGAATGGGGAAATGTCCCCGAAATAATAGCCCTGGGCCCCGTTCTTTCCAATGGTCCCGGCCACCTCCACAATGGCGTCCGGTTCAAAATTGGGAATGATTCCCTCATTGCGCACCAGCACAATATACTCCCGGTGCAGGTCATAGGCAATGGACTCTGCCACCTCCACCATCAGCTTTCCGAACACGCTGTTGGTCAGCATGGTGATCCCTTCCATGGAAGCCTTCCCTACGGCTGCCCTGCAGGTCTCAAACACCTCCCTCTCCCGGCTGTCCCTGGCCTCGTCCACCCGGGTGTAGGCCGGATTGCTTTCCGCCACGATCTCCTCCGGGAAGAAATAATACTGAAGGTAGGTAGTAGGAATATACTCATCAAAGTACTGCAAATACTTATTGACCCGCACATAGGTATCCAGCCAGGACTTAGACCTCTGCTCTGCATTAAAGGGCTGGAAGGCATGGTCCCGCAGATAGGATTTCAGTTCCTGAAACCGGTTGTTCCCGTCCACGTCAAACAGGTCTGTAAACCACCCGAAATGATTGAGTCCAAA